>CAKUHK010000136.1:0-1580 GCA_934655965.1 uncultured Collinsella sp. | reverse complement strand
CGCTGAACTACGACATGGAAAGCAACGAACCCGCCAGACTTGACGTCCAACGGGTTCGTACAAAATGCAAATGGTGCACCGTTTGCGCATCTCCTCGAACCGAGGTATGCGCAGTCGGCACAATCGTTTTCGTTAAGATACCACGAGCGGCCTAGGAAACAACCAGGCGCATGCCGGGATAAATCAGGTTCGGGTTTGAGATGCCGTTCTTGGCGGCGAGATCCTGATAGGTCGTGCCGTACTTGGCGGCGATAGCTGAAAGCGTGTCACCGCTCTGCACCACGTACACCTGCTCGGTCTCGGTCTGGCCGTTGATCACCGCCATGACCTCATCGTAGCGCGGCCCCAGCACGGCCTTGCGGCGACTGCCGTTGCCGTAATCGCCCGCCCATGTCTCAGCGGCCAGATCTTCGGCGGATGCCGTGAGGATGTGGTTCACGAGCGACTGCACCTCCTGGTAGCGGTCGCCCAGCGCGTGCTTGCGGTCGTCGCCGTCTCCGAGCTCGCCAGCGAGCACTTTCGCCGCGAGGTCTGCCGTTGGCGTCTCGTCGATGCCGTGGATAAGCGAGTCGGGATCGCCGTTGGAGCCGCCAGCCATGGCCTCCCACTCCGTGCGGGAGATATAGCACTTGTTGATGTCGAGGTTGCCCGCCCAGCCGTCCAAGCGCCCGCATGAGGAGTACTGGCGGATGGCGCAGTCGTATGCGCCCTCGTTCCAAGGCGCGTCCTGGTAGCCCGTGGCGTTCATGTCGGCGTACTGCGCCACCCACGTCTTGGCGTCGGTGAGGTTCCACGGGAAGACGCTCTTGCTGGCGTAGATGCCGATGCGATCCACGCTCACGCCAAGAAGCTCGGCCAGGCGCTCGGCCATGGCCTTGAGGTAGGACGTGTCACCCCATGCCTTGTTGCCCTGATCCTCCCAGTCGATGAAGAACGCGGCCTTGCCGACGTAGCCCTTGCAGTGCTCGTAGAAGTACTCGGCCTCCGCCTCGGCATCGCCGCCGTTGACGTAGTGGTACACGCCCACGAGCTTGCCAAGGCCGATCGCCTGCTGGATCTGGCGGTCACAGTCTGGCGACACGTAGCGCGTGCCCTCGGTAGCCTTGCAGATAACGAAGTCGAACGGGACAGCCGCGAGGTTGATGCCGTTCTGCCAATTGCTGATGTCGATTCCGTTCATTCTATTCAGCGCTCCCTATCGCTATGAAATAAGCCCAATCAACTTGTTCGTACCGTTCGCGGCTCAGCCGCACCACGCCCTCGTAGGGGTCGTGGAAGGTCGCCGTCTCGCCATCCCACCCGCAGAGCAGGACGATGTGGCCGCCGTAGCTCTTGCCGCCGTCGCGGAGCCGGCCAGTTAGGCTGCAAAACACCATCCATCCGCCAGCCGCCTCGTCCAAGGCGTCGTCGGCGTTGTCGTGGATAGGCGTGTAGCCCAAAGCCTGGTCGTTCGCGTTCATCCAACGGCAGAACTTTTCCATGTCGTTCACGCCGTCCGTGAGGCACGATTCGCCAACGAATCCCAGCATTTGTGCCGGCGTGCACGTCTGGCCGTAGAGCCATTCCCACGCCATGGCCGC
>CAKUHK010000135.1:0-1599 GCA_934655965.1 uncultured Collinsella sp. | reverse complement strand
ACGTAGCTCATCAGGCGGCGCCACATGTAGCTCCAGTTGATGGCGCGGGCGATGGAGGTGACGCGCTTGGTCTCGGCGTTACGCGCGGCAGACATAGCCCACCCCGCGCATGGTCTGGATGATGCGGGCGCCGCCGGCGTCCTCGATCTTGGCGCGCAGGTGCGCGATGTGCACGTCGACGTTATTAGTGTCACCTACGTATTCGTAGCCGAGTGCCTCGTGTGCGATGCGCTCGCGCGTGAGCACGGTGCCGGCGTGTGCCATAAGCAGGGCAAGCACGTCGAACTCACGTGCCGTGAGCACGATGGTCGAGCCGCCGACTGTGACCTCGCGGCGGTTCGGGTCGAGTGCGACCGAGCCCACGGTGAGCGCGGCGGGGGAGGGCGCGGCGGCGGTCTGGGCCGAGTCGCCAGCCGGGGACATCGCCGCTGTACCAGCGCCCGCGCCGCCCGCAGCACCCGCTCCAGCAACAACGCCGCCAACGCGCGAAGCCGCACGCACGACCTCCGCGCGCTTCAGCGCCACGCGGATCCGTGCGAACAGCTCCTCGATCGCAAACGGCTTGGTCAGGTAATCGTCGGCGCCGGCGTCGAGCCCGGCAACCTTGTCCATCACGGCGTCGCGCGCGGTGACCATGATTACCGGCACATCCTTGTGCTTGCGGACGCGCCGCAGCACCTCCATGCCGTTGAGCTGCGGCAGCAGCACGTCGAGCAGAATCAGATCGTAGTCGCGCTCCAGCGCCAGGTCCACGGCGGTGCGGCCGTCGGCGGCGTGCTCCACCTGGTAGCCCTCGTGCTCCAGCTCGAGCGTCACAAAGCGGGCGATTTTCTCTTCGTCCTCTACGATCAGGATTCGTACCATACGTGCCCCCGTCTGCGATTACTTGTCGTCGTTCAGATTCTGCTTGATGCCGTCCGCGGCATCGGCGGCGTGATCCATCAGGTTGTTGATGCTGCCGGGCACATCGCCGTCGCTGTCGATGCGGTAGCGCATGCCAAAGAACAGGCCAAGCAGCATCAGCCAAATCGTGGCGCCCCAGGCAAACAGCGCGACGATGGGGATCAGGATGGGGATGTTAAGGATGATGGCGTCGCGGCGCGTGGCGATAAACTTGGTGTCCAGGCTCAGACGGAAAAGCTTTTTGAGGTACTCCCACACGCTGTCCATCTTCTTAGAGAAGTCGGTCTTTTTGCTCGACTCCTCGTAGGCGGCCTGCGCGGCGACCATTTCGGCCGAGGGCTCGTCGACCGGCTCGGACTCGGTGGCGGCGTGTGCCGACGTGGTCTGGGTCTTGCCCTGCGACTCGAGCCAAATGATGGCGTCCAAAACGTTGCCGTCGGCAGCGTCGAGCGCGGCCTTGGCATCGGTGTAGCTCACGTTGCACTTGGTGCGGATGGTTTCAACTTTTTCGAGGTCGTCCATGACCTGTCCTTTCGTTCGATGGGCGCGACGCCGGGCGATTGCCCGGGCGCGAGCGTTGCGTTCGGCGGCCTGCGTTGCGCGGTGCCGCCCCGCCCGTGGTCGAACTCTATAGTGCAGGTTATAGATTAAGCGATTCTTGAGCCAAGATTAATGTTGGATGAGTTTTTGGGTGGG
>CAKUHK010000134.1:0-1624 GCA_934655965.1 uncultured Collinsella sp. | reverse complement strand
GCCAACGCCGGCTTTACTACGGGTAACTCCTCGAGTGAATCGACCGAATACGGCGGCACCGTCGACAACCTGCCCGAAGCTGCGAAGGATAAGTACGGCTTTGCGTGGCGCCTGGGCGTCAACGCGGTGGATGTCAACAAGTTCGAGGATGGCTCGGGCGACAAGCTCGGCACTAAAGATACCGACCAGTTCTGGATCGTGGGCTATGACGTCAAGGATGTCGAGATGCCCGAAGCGCCGGCCGTGACGGGCTTTACGGCAAACGCCGTTGATTCGGCCAGTGTTACGTTTAGCTGGGACGATGTGCTCGCAAAGAAGAACGGCTTTAGCTACGGCGTGGGCATGCTGCAGAGCAATGCGGCGGACGCCGTCGTGAACAGCTGGAAGATTGCCGACAACACGCAGACTTCGCTTACCTGGGACGGGCTGCAGCCCAATACGGAGTACCGATTCGCCATCGCCGCTGTAAAGAACGGTTCAACGACCGAAATGGGCATTCGCTCGGCAATTATCACGGTCAAGACCATGCCCGATGGCATGACGATGAGCGTGAGTGGACCTGCAGCAGATGTTGAAGAGGGATCGAGCGTCGAATACGATTCTTCGGTCGAGCGCGCGGCGGGAAGCCACCTGACGCTCTCGGCGATTGGCCATGTGAAGCAACTCGGTGCCGACGATAGTGAAACAGGGCTGGCACCGACCTATATGTGGTACCGCAAGGGCCGCGGCGAGACAGAGTTTAAGCTCGTGGGTGCCGATGGCAACCTCGCGGCTGGAACGGCCTCGAAGCTCGAGATTGACCTGACCGCAGACGATGACGGTGCGCAGTATTACTGCCACGTGGGATACAACGACGTGGGCCTCGACACCGGTGTGACGCTCGTGAATATCGCGACCGAGGAGACGGCGCCCACAACGGTGAACGTCGCTCCGATCCGCACACGCCGCCTGTTCTCACAGGCAAGTGCGGGCGCCAAGAAGTTCCTGGACCATACGCTGGTAAACACCGCCGGCCCAACCGATTCCGAAGGCTCAAAGGACCCCGAGACTCCTGAGACCCCGACGAACCCGGACAAGCCCAAGTCCGACAACGGAGCTAAGACCGACGCCAAGGTCAAGACTACGGCCACAGCGAAGAACCTCGCAAACACCGGCGACCAAACATTCGCCCTGGTCGCCACCGCAGCAGCAGCGGGTATCATCCTGGTGGCAATAGCCCTCGTCATCTTGACTAAACGCCGCAAGAACCACTAGCCACCAGCAGGGGGCAACAGCAAATCAAAAACCCGGGCAGCCAACCACCAGGCTACCCGGGTTTTCTATCGAGCAAAGACTCGGCAACCGGAAACCGCATCCCAGAATCAGCCCCCAAAGTGGGACGCACTTTCCCAACAGACCCTCAACCGGAAACTACATCCCATTCCAACGTCAGATTCCGGGACGCGCTTTCCGCAAACAAAGAAGGCCACACAACGTGGCCTTCAACTCATCTATATCTATATATGTTGCAGATACTCCCAAGACAAGCCACGTCCCAACAACAAGGCGTCTGCCCGGCGGCGCGGAATGTAAGGTTCATCGCGAGTTCCGCACGAGCCGGAGAGCACTTAATGTGCTCTCCGTG
>CAKUHK010000133.1:0-1777 GCA_934655965.1 uncultured Collinsella sp. | reverse complement strand
CGAGCATTCCGACCACAACCGAACAACTCCAGCTACTAGGCAGGCGCCCGCATGGGCGCCTTTTACTTTTCAGGGACTTAGCTGAGAGCTAAGGCACGCGGCTCATGGCCGTTTCGTGGAGGCCCGACCAGCTCGACCCACCTCGACCCGTCTCCGTTCCTGCCATGCGCGCGAAGCGCCAGCAGGCGGTTCAATCGTCGCGCAGACGAAAAGGGACACTGTGCCGCGCGGCGTGCCCGCACGGTGCCGCACGGGAAGATTGGAGGAACCATGGCACGCACAGCCGAATACGCCGCGCCCGAGAACAACCAGGGCCGCGACGAATGGATGACGGTGATCGAGATGCAGGAGTACATGAGGGCGAGCGGAAACGAGGCATACGACCTCATCTGGTCGGGAGAGATCGATTCGTACAGGCTCGGCAGGAAGCTCCTGGTGTCGAGGGCGTCCGTAGACGCCTACATCGAGTCGAGGAGCGGCAGGAAATGACGGCGGCGACCGCCCCGGGAGCCGCCCGCGGCCGGGCACGCGAGGGAGCCTCGAGACGAAAGGAGCTCGAGGACGACCATGACCAAGAGCATTAGCAGGAGCCAGGTGAGGCTCATCGCATCGACCAACGCGATATTCGGCGCCGACGAGGCGTGCGCGATGCTGCGGATCCGCTTCAGTGACGCTATCAACAACAGCTTCACCCCTTGTATTCACCACCAGAGCATGCTATAAGGTTATTGGTGGCTTATTAAGCTACCTCCAAGTGCCGGGGGAGTCCCCCGGCTATTTTTTTATCTATTCCATTAGGAGTCCCCATTGGCCAAGGAACTCAGCATCTTCGTCGACGAGAGCGGTGACCGCGGCGGTAAGGCTCGCTACTATCTGCTCACGCTCGTCTTTCACGACCAGGCAGACAGCATCGCCGAAGCGGTCACGGGCTATGAGGCCAAGCTCGCCAGGGCTGACCTCCCCAACATCCCGTTCCACTCCGAGCCTCTCATGAACGGGCACAAGGACTATGAGTTTCTTGGCATCGAGCAGCGCAAGGCCATGCTCGCCTACTTCTCCTCGTTTGTCCGCAAGCTCCCTATCTCCTATACAACGTTCGTCTACCGCCGCAGCCAGTTCGAAGACCCGGCAAGGCTAATGGAGCGCATGGGGCGCGATGTCTCCTCCACCATGATCGAGCACTTGAACTTCTTCCAATCCTTCGACGACGTGAAGGTCTATTACGACAACGGTCAGGACATCGTCAAACAGGCGCTCGACCGCTCAGTGGGCAAAGTCCTCTCAAAAGGAGTCGTCCGACGCCGCAAAACCTCGATGACCGACTACCGCCTCGAGCAAGTGGCGGATTATCTCTGTACCATCGAACTCGCCTTAGTCAAGTACGAGGCCAAGGAGGACGGCGAAACGTACAACAAGTTCTTCGGCGGCATCGGCTCTTTCAAGAGAAACTGGCTCAAGCAAGCCCACAGCAAGCAGATATAGCTGACCCCGCGGCTCCACAAAGAGCGGTCAGCATTCCTCCGGCAAACCCTAGGCGGCGCGCTTCGACGAAGCGCAAGCGAAAGTATAGCGGGAACCGATGCCGGCGTCTATCAATATATAGCAGCAGGCGCAGCTTCAATTGAAACTACGCCTGCTATCTGGTGCTATAACGTTATACCGAACGTATGTTCTATTCCCACTCGATGGCGTCGGTTCTGCCGTCCCGTCACTCCAGTTACACCCAGTTTTCGGCATCGACACGGAACGCGTGCCGCCGAATGACGCGATGTCGCGT
>CAKUHK010000132.1:0-1909 GCA_934655965.1 uncultured Collinsella sp. | reverse complement strand
TGTAAAGCCGTTTGTCTCCACCCGCATAGCGGGTGGGTTGAAGCTGGCCGCTGCGCGCCCAGCAGACTAAAGTCTTGACGCAAAGGAGGCCACTTAATGTGGCCTCCGTCTTGCGCAGGACTGTCCGAGCAGGCGACGTTGTCCTTGGCGCCTGTCCGGGTCCGCTGGGACTACGACAGCTTAACGATCGGTGCAAAACCTTTCATCAGCTTTTTGGTCTGGCCGGTCTTCTCGAATTGGACCTCGATCATGTCTCCGACGACCGAGATCACGGTACCCGTGCCAAAGGTCTTGTGGCTCACGGTATCGCCCGCGGCAAAGTCCTGCGATGCGCTGGCGCGATCGACCTTGCGCTCCACCGTCGGCGACACCTTGGACGATGGCTTCTTAGCTCGCGGTGAGCCCGAGCCAAAGGTCGAGGCAACACGGCCGGCGTCGGGCGAAACCCCGCGATGACGCTCGGTGCCATAGCTGCTGCCACCAAAGAAATCGTCGAAGCTCGATCCACCACGCGAACCGGAACCGCCGGTCGAGCGCGTGCGCGAGCCAAACACCTTGCCGCCGTACATATCCGAGCCCATGCCCGAGCCAAAGGTGCCGTGACGGTCGCCGCGCTTCTCCCAGCCCGTACCCTCAAAACCAGCAGAGCCGATACCGCTAAACTCGATATCCTCAAACGGAATCTCGTTGAGGAAGCGCGAGCGCGGGTTGGCCGAAGTCGAGCCGTAGGTACGGCGCGTTGCCGCATACGTCAGGAACAGACGCTTGCGGGCGCGCGTGATGGCGACATAGGCCAAGCGACGCTCCTCCTCGAGCTTGCCCGGATCATCGCTGCCGCCAAAGTCGTGTACGTGCGGGAAGATACCCTCTTCCATGCCGGCCACGAAGACCGCCGGAAACTCCAGGCCCTTGGCGGAGTGAATGGTCATCATGGTGATGGCATGCGTCTCGCCGGCAAGGGAGTCCAGATCGGAGCGCAGGGCCAGCCACTCCATGAGGGCGGGCAGTGCCTTGCAGGTGAGCGGACCGTAGGTGCGCTCAATCTCGTCAGCATGCACGGCACCGGCCGGCAGCTCCGTCGGCGCGGCATAGGCGTTGCCCGCGATGGCGGCGGCCAAGGCATCCTGCGGCGAGAGCGCCGGAGCGGCCAGGCTATCGAGCGGATTGGAGCCAGCGGCATCGCGAGCGCCGACCAGCGCCTCAAACGAGGACGCGGGCACAGACGGTCCTGGCTCCGGTGCGGGCGCGCTCACCACGACGGGCTCGGGCTCGGCGCCGGCCGGCACATCGGCAACGCCAGCCGCACGCAGCTCTTCCAAGCTCTCGAGCGTGCCCTCGATATCCTCGTGCGTCTCCTCAAATTCGGCGGCAACGCCCAGGAATTCCTGGATGTTCTCGGCACGGCTCTCGGACTCCATAGTGCCCTCGGCGCGGAACGCCTGCAGCAGGCCCGTCTTGTCGACGATCATCTCGACGACGTCCTTGAGTTCGCCGTCCATGCGGCGGCCCTCGCGCACCAGCGCCACAAAGCTCGACAGGCCGTTGCGCACCTTGGCGCTAAACATGCCCGTCTCGGCCGTCGCGATCTCGCAGGCCTGGAAGAACGAGCAGCGGTTATCGCGCGCCAGCTGCTCGATCTTTTGGATCGAGGTGGAGCCGATACCGCGGCGCGGCGTGTTGATGACGCGCTTGACGCTCATCTCGTCGGCCGGGTTCACGATCATCTTGAGGTAGGCCATGACGTCGCGGATCTCGGCGCGGTCGAAGAATCGCGTGCCGCCGACGATCTTGTAGGGCACACCCGCACGCAGGAACATATCTTCGAGAATACGCGACTGGGCGTTGGTGCGGTAGAACACGGCGATGTCGTCGTAGCTCGTACCCTTGGAATGCAGCTTCTCGATCTCGC
>CAKUHK010000131.1:0-1920 GCA_934655965.1 uncultured Collinsella sp. | reverse complement strand
GCTCCATATTGGGAACGATGCTGCCTTCGGTCACCGCGTGCACGGCCAGGCGCATGATGTTGTCGTAGCCGGTCTTGCTCAGAATCTCCGAGATACGGCGCTTGATGGTGCCCTCGCTCATAAACAGCTCGCCCGCGATTTCGCGACGGCTCTTACCCTCGCAAGCAAGGCGCAGGATCGAAAGCTCCACGTCATCGAGCGCCGCCGTGCCCGAAAAGATGCTCTCGGGCGGCTTGGGAAACGTGCAGTAGCCCGCCAGCGTGGAGCGCATCACGGCGAACAGCTCGTCGATGCCGACATTCTTGTACACAAAGCTATCGACACCGGCCTCGCGCGCCTGGTCGACAAAGGTGATCTCGGGCATGCCGGTCATGATGATGACGCGGCACTCCGGCAATTCCTCTTTAATGCGCGCCGCCGCCACGATGCCGTTGGAGTCGTGCTCGGTGCACACGTCCATTAGTATCATGTCCGGGCGCTCTCTGAGCACGACGTCGAGGGCCTCGGAAGCGTCGGCGATCGCGGCGACAACGGTCATATCGGGCTGATCGCCAATGGAGCGAGCCAAGCTCTCGCGCAGGATTGCCTGGTCTTCGACTATAAGGACGCGGATCATGAGCTTCTCCTTTGGACCGTGGCGTCGGGGCTCAGTGGGATGGACACCGCAAGCGTAAAGGGCGGGGCGGCATGGACTTCCAGGCTGCCGCCCAGATCTTGTGCAACATGCCTCATACCTGGGATACCCGTTCCCTCGCGATACGATACGGGGGCCGGGGACCCATCGTTGGAAATCGTCATGCGCGCGACGGCATCGCCAGCCGGACCTTCCTGCCACAGGCGCACATGGACCCGATGGGCCTGCGCATGTTTGGTGGCGTTGGTCGAGGCCTCGCGGATAATCTGCAGAAACGCCGCGGCCACGCGCGCGTCCCCGGGCAGTTCTCCCTCAACATCGATCTGCACGCTCACCAAGCCAAAAGCGTGGACGATATCGCCCAGCTGCTCTGCCGGCTCGCTGGCGCCGCCACTGCGTAGGTCGGCGGCAATCGAGCGCAGCAGCGGATCGATCTGTTCGAGCGACTCGTCGTCCATGCGGCCCTCTTCCAGATAGCGATGAAGAATAGACAGGCGCTGCCCAATCACGTCATGCACGCGGGCACGCATGCGCAGGTAGGCCGCATTGTCGGCAACCTTCTTCACTTCTTCGATCTGGGTCTGGAGCTCCTGGCCCGCAAGCTCGAGCAGGTGGTTGGCTTGCGCCAAGCGGTCGTGAGCATGCGCATACTCCGTCACATCCAGACCGATAATGCGCTCAAAGAGACGGCCCGAAACCATAACGTCGTCGTGCACAAATAGGCGAATCTCGGCAGGAGAAATCTCGATTACCGCACGCGCCTCACCAAAGCGGTCCAAGTCGATTCGAACGCGGTTTTTGCTGCTCTCGGGCATCTGCGCGCTGAGTTTTCGAAGGCCGCTCCACGTATCGCTCATGTCGTGCAGGTCGGTAGGCATGTGAAGCTCCACGAGGTTCTTGCGCATGCAGCGGTTCATGAGCAGCGGGCGACCCTTGGGATCCAGGTACAGGATGCCCACGGGGATCACGTTGATGGTCTCGATCGTCGAGAACGCGGTGATGTCTTCTTGACGGTTGCGAACGTCCATCAAGAGTGCCGCAACGGAACGAAACAGGAAGAACGCTCCCTCTACGATAAGGACCGCGGTCCACGCCGGCCCCATGGCATAGACCACCGGCGGCGTCACGGTGGCAACGAGCAGCAGCTCGGCCAACATGACGGGGCGACGATAGTGCACCATAAGCACCACGCCGTAGAAAAAGATCGCGGCGTTGAGCCATAGCAGCGCGCCCGCCGCCTCGGCGGCGACGTGAGGCGGCGCCACCAAATACGAGCCAGACAACGC
>CAKUHK010000130.1:0-1987 GCA_934655965.1 uncultured Collinsella sp. | reverse complement strand
GGAGGTTCCATGATTCCCAAATATGAATCGATAGCTGCGGATATTCGTCGCAGCATCGAGGATGGCGCCCTTAAACCGGGCGATAAACTGCCCACCGTCGTTGAGTTCTGCGAGCTGTATGGCGTTTCCAAAATCACCGTCAAACGAGCAATTGAGCAGATCACCGAGGAAGGCTTGGTCACGAGCCGTCGTGGATCGGGCACCTACGTCAAGGACACCGCAGGGCTTCCCGGCAAAGCGTTTTTCCAAGGCAGAAACGACCGCGCGCAGGGCTTTACCTACGAGCACCGCGGGGAGAAGGTGACTTCGGTGGTCTACGATTTCTCGATCGTCAATCCGCCGGCAGAGGTTGCCTCCCAGCTGGGAATGGCCGAAGACGACTTTGCCTATCACATCGTGCGCGTACGCGAGGTCGATGGCCTGCCCATCGTTATCGAGTACACCTATATGCCGCTCGAGCTGATCCCGAGTCTTAAGAAAAAGGACCTGTACGCGTCGGTCTACAGCTATATCCGCGAGCAATGCGGGCTTAAGATCTCGAGCTTCCACCGTACCATCCGTGCCGTGGCGGCAACCGAGGAAGAGGCTGAGCGCTTGAACGTAAAGCCCGGCTCTCCCCTGCTCGAACTCAACCAGATTGGCTTTTTGGACAGCGGCGCCGCGTTTGAGTACTCGATTTCGCGCAACGTCGGCGACCGTTTTGAGCTGCATAACGTGACGTTGGCTTAAGTTTGTAATCCGGCGGGCGCTCGCTTTGAACCGTTTTGTGCGGCGCCCGCGCAACCTGATGGGGGTATGCACATGTCCGATTTGATTAAACTCACGCCGATCTTCCACGAGAAGATTTGGGGAGGTCGCCAGCTGGAGACTGTCTTTGGTTACGACATTCCCGAAGGCCCCATCGGTGAGTGCTGGGCCATCTCGGCACATCCCAACGGCGACTGCCAGATTGCCGAGGGTCCGTACGCCGGCCACACGCTGTCGTGGCTGTGGGCCGAGCACCGCGAGCTCTTTGGCAACTGCAAGGGCAAGGAGTTCCCGCTGCTCATTAAGATTCTGGACGCCAAGGACGATCTGTCGATCCAGATCCATCCCAACGACGAGTACGCCGCCGAGCACGAGAACGGCAGCCTGGGCAAGACCGAGTGCTGGTACGTGCTGGATTGCGAGCCCGGCGCCACGATCATCGTCGGCCAGCGCGCACACGACCGCGCCGAGGCCGCGCAGATGATCGAGGACGGCCGTTGGGACGAGATGCTCAACGTCCTGCCCATCCACAAAGGTGACTTTTTCCAAATCGACTCCGGCACCGTTCACGCCATCAAGACCGGCACGCTGATTTTGGAGACGCAGCAGTCGAGCGATGTGACGTATCGCCTGTACGACTACGACCGCCCGGGCACCGACGGCAAGCTGCGCCCGCTGCACATTGAGCAGAGCCTGGACTGCATCAACTTTGATGTTCAGGCCCCGACCGACGGCACCGTGACCGCACCCGAAGTCGACGGCGTGACCGAGCTCGAGTCCAACCCCTGCTACACCGTCAATCGCGTACGCGTCGACGGCAGCAAGACCTTGGAGCAGCGCTGGCCCTTCATGTGCCTGTCGGTCATCGACGGCGAAGGCACCGTCTGCGGCGACCCCGTCCACAAAGGCAGCCACCTGCTGGCGCCGTCCACCGTGGGCGAAATCGAGCTTGAGGGCACCATGGAGTTGATCATCAGCCACCTCTAGACCGCAACAACAACCCAAAACGCAACAAGGGGCTCCCCCGTTCATCAACGGGGGAGCCCCTACTCACATCTATTTATCTATCAGCCCACCCGGTTTTCCAGACAAAAAGGCGAACGAGCGGGGCGATGCTCACGAACTGCAAGCCGTAACGCCACAAGGAAGAGGGCGCGACGGGGGCTTTGGTCGATCGCGAGTTCCGCACGAGCCGGAGAGCACTTAATGTGCTCTCCGTGCGAGCAGGACTGTCCGAGCA
>CAKUHK010000129.1:0-2018 GCA_934655965.1 uncultured Collinsella sp. | reverse complement strand
ATGTGCGCGCGCAGGTTCTCGCCCATCTTGCCCTTAACCTCGTCGGCGTGCGCGATAACCTCGTCCAGGCTGCCATATTGCGCGATGAGCGCGCTCGCCTTTTTGGGACCGATGCCCGGCACGCCGGGGATGTTGTCGGACGTGTCACCCTTCAGGCCATAAAAATCGGGCACGAGCGCCGGCGTAATGCCGTGATACAGATCGTCCACGCTCTCGGGCGTCATAATCGCCACGTCGGACAGGCCCTTGCGGGTCGATACAACGTTGACGTGCTCGGTCACGAGCTGATACATATCGCGGTCACCGGTCACCAGCAGCATGTCGCAGCCGGCTTCCTCGCCCAGGCGCGCCATGGTGCCCAGGATGTCGTCGCCTTCCCAGCCCTCGGACTGCAGAATCGGCACGTTGAGCGCGGAGAGCAGTTCCTTGATCATGGGGAATTGCGCATGCAGGTCGGGATCCATGGGTGGACGCTGCGCTTTGTACTGCGGCAGCATCTCCATGCGCACGCGCGGCTTGCCCTTATCAAACGCCACGACGACGCCATCGGGATCAAAGGCGTCGATCATCTTGAGGAACATATTCAGGAAGCCAAAGATCGCGTTGGTGGGGCGACCGTCCGGCGCGTTCATGGTGGGCGGCACGGCATGGAAGGCGCGATGCATGAGCGAGTTGCCGTCGATGACGGCAAAGATACGGCGCTTGTCAGACATATTGAATACCTCGCTTTGGGCTGGGCACGGTTTGCTCCCACCAGTTTACACGCTCCCTGCCCCACGGCCACCGCACATCAAGCTCCCCTGCCGCCGCAAGCCCGCGCGTGATACGATGGCTCACGGTACATTCACCAGTACGATCGATCCGAAAGGAGCCTGCGTCATGGAGCGTCCCTGCGCATGGAAAAAGTACACGCCACAGCAGATCGAGGAGCTCGAGGAGCTTTGCCGCGGCTATAAGCAGTTTTTAAGCGAGAACAAAACCGAGCGCCTGTGCGTCAAGGCCGGCATCAAGATGGCCAAGGAGGCGGGCTACGTCGACCTGGAGACCGTGATTGCCGAGGGCCGCGCGCTCAAGGCCGGCGACAAGGTATACGCCGCCAACCACGGCAAGGACCTCATGCTCGTCAATCTGGGCACCGCCCCGCTCGAGCAGGGCTTTAACATCCTGGGCGCCCACGTGGACTCGCCGCGCCTAGACCTTAAGCAGAACCCCGCCTTCGAAGCCGGCGACATGGCCTACCTCGACACGCACTATTACGGCGGCGTCAAGAGCTACCACTGGGTGGCCTCCCCGCTCGCACTTGTGGGCGTCATCTGCAAAAAGGACGGTACCACCGTCGACATCAACATTGGCGACAAGGCAGACGACCCGGTCTTTACCATCTCCGACCTGCTGATCCACCTCTCGAGCGAGCAAATGGCCAAGCCCGCCAAGGACGCCGTCGACGCCGAGATCCTCGACGTGATCGTGGGCGGCCGTCCCGTCAAGTTTGACGAGGACGACAAGGACGCCCCCAAGGAGCCCGTCAAGCAAATGTTCCTGGACATCCTTAAGGAGCAGTATGACGTCGAGGAAGAGGACTTCCTCTCCGCCGAGATCGAGGTCGTGCCCGCCGGTCCCGCCCGCGACATGGGCCTCGACCGTTCCATGATTCTAGGCTATGGTCACGACGACCGCGTCTGCGCCTATCCCTCCATGCTCGCCCAGATCAATGTGGCCAATGTCGAGCGCACGAGCATCACGCTCATCGTCGACAAAGAGGAGATCGGCTCCGTGGGCGCCACCGGCATGACGAGCCGCTTCTTCGAGAACACCGTCGCCGAGATCATGACGCTCGCCGGCGAGGACAGCCCGCTGGCCCTGCGCCGCGCACTCGCCCGCAGCCGTATGCTCTCATCCGACGTGTCCGCCGGCTTCGACCCGGGCTATGCCGGCAAGTTCGAGACCAAGAACGCCGCCTTCATGGGTCGCGGCCTGTGCTTTAACAAGTACACGGGCAGCCGCGGCAAGGGTGGCTC
>CAKUHK010000128.1:0-2072 GCA_934655965.1 uncultured Collinsella sp. | reverse complement strand
CTGCGCGGGCCGCATTTGGACAATCTGACGTTCAACTTCAAGGGCGCGACCAGAAGGTCAGCGCCCTTTCGTTTCACGTCACCTTGCCTCAAATGCGACCCGCTCGCTGTCGGTACCAAAACATCGGCGTTGCCTTGGTCGGCACTTGGGGACGTTCCTTTTGTGCCGGCGCCTTGGGACACTCCATGTCAAGGCTTTGGTGCAAGGGGGACAGGTTACTTTGCACCAACATGGTGCAGATCAACCTGTCCTCCTTGCACCAGATTCTAATAACGAGTTTAAGGCGTAAATAGTTATTAGAATTGGTATGAGTAATCTAATGACGAGAAGTCGTGCTTACAGGAGCTACAGGGGCGCCGGAAAAACGTGCCGTCCAAAACGAGCGTGGATAATCTCCCGTTTTTGGCCTATGTGTGGGCTCAAAGTGGGAGATTATCCACGCTCGTGATTTGAGTGTCCAAAAATCCACGCTCGTTCGGTCGGTGCATGTCTACGCAGCGTAGGTTGTCGAGGACAATCTTCAAATGGATACTGGCTTTTGAACCGGTTCGCTCCATTCCTTCAATCTGATTGGGCATCCCATGAACCAGACACCGCAAAGCAATGTCCCCCAAACTTTTTTGGCCGCGTCTGCCATCAAGCGGCTGCGTGAAGAGCGCGGCCTCACTCAGCGCGCCTTGGCGGAAAGCCTTGGCGTGACCGATAAAGCTGTCAGCAAGTGGGAGTCCGGCCGTGGTCTTCCCGACATTTCCCTCGTTGAGCCTCTGGCCCAGAGGCTCGGTATAAGCGTGGCCGAGCTTTTGGCTGGTGACATTCGGGCTAATGCCAATCGAGCGGGCAACATGCTCAAAGGCGTGTTTTATGTTTGTCCTATCTGCGGAAACGTGGTGCATGCGCTCGGGGAAGGCAGCTTTAGCTGCTGCGGTTCCACGATGTTTCCCCAGGAGGCCGAAGAGCCGGATGCGGAACACGCCTTTTCCATCGAGCGCATTGAGGACGATTGGTACGTCACGCTCGATCATCCCATGACCAAGGACCACTACATTAGCTTTGTGGCCTATACGACCATGGACGGCATCTGCCTCAAAAAGCTCTATCCCGAGCAATTGGTGCAGCCGCGATTTCATATCACAGGGCGCGGCAGAATGTATCTCTACTGCAACCAGCACGGACTCTTTGTTTTGCCGACGCCTCGCAAGTAAAAGCCCGCTGTCCGCCCGATGCCCCTGCGCTAACGAGTTGCGGTGGAATAGTTCCTGAAAGTGCTGGTCTAGGGCCTAAACAGGAACTATTTCACCGCAACTTAGCAGGGCGATTGGAGACGCGGCGGGGCCGGATTGTTATTTGAGTCCGGGGAGGCGGGTGTAGGGGAATGAGCGCTCTAGGAACTCGGAGCAGCGGGCGTAGTCTTTGGCGAAGTAGCTGCTGTAGAGCGAATCGAGCACGTATTGCACGGCGATGTGGCTGGCGAACTGCGTGATACGGTGCGTCATGCTCTCGTGATCGCTCACCGTAAGGTAGGCGGAGAATCCGGGGTGGATGCGCGCGCAATAGGGCGTGCCGATGACGATGACCGGGACATGCCGGCTGCTGAGAATCGGCAAGATTTCCCTGAGGTTGGGGGCAAGACCGCTGTAGGAGATAACGATCGCCGCGCGGTCGGAATCCGAGGCGAGCGCCGTGCGCACCTGGGCCTCGATGCTGCTATAGCATGTGGCGCTTTTGCCGGCGGAAAGCAGGCGATCGCGGAACATTCCCGCTGGGTAGAGGTTGTGCGAGCCCGTGTAGATGTCGACCTGTCGGGCGTTGGCGATAAGCTTGGCAGCATGGTCGAGCTGCACGGGGTCGAGTAGCTCCTGCGTCTCGGCTAGCGTGGTCTGGTAGAGACCCTCCATGCGCTCCATGACCTGCGCGGGCGTGGACGTGGCGTCGAAGGGAAAGTTGATGTCCACGTCGCGGCGGTTGCCCGCCTCGGTCGCCAGGCGGATGAGCTCGACCTTGAGGTCCTTAAAGCCCTCGAGGCCGAGCTTTTTGCAAAAGCGGTGCACGCTCGCGACCGAAACGTTGGTGCG
>CAKUHK010000127.1:0-2113 GCA_934655965.1 uncultured Collinsella sp. | reverse complement strand
TTTGTCATGTATTGGCAGGCGGTCGATTATGGTCACGGGCGGGTCAGGATCTGTGTGATTACAGGTCGCGCGCTTGGTAGACCTTGGTACTGACGGTGCAGCTGATTGCAAATAGTGCGAGGGCCAGTACGGCAATTCCGGAGCACATAAAGCCTAGGACCGCAGGATCGGGATTTGCTCCGGCAAATGACATGAGCCAGTTGCTGATGGGGTTGGAGGAGCTCAGCATTGCCATGGTGCCGCAGCCAAGCAGGGCAAACAGGCCGACGGAAAGACGCAACGCCTCCATATGGCCAAATCGAAAGAAAATCGGCTGTGCCAAAAACACCATCATGAGGGAGATGAGCATCGACGCCGCCGAGGCGGTTGCGATTTCAAAGACCGTCTGGCCTGTCGAAGGGATGCCCACGTGATCGAAGAACGGAAGGGCGAGGATGTTCAGAAGCGTAGCCGCGCAGGCCATGACGGCCGAGAAGGCAATAATGCACAGGTAGCGTGCGCAGACGATGTCCTTGCGCGAAAACGGCAGCGTTGCTCGATAGCGCTCCCAACCGTTTTGGTTATCGTAGCCAGCCAGCGAGCTCATGATCATGATGGGTGACATGGCGCTGACGGCACAGGTGCCGGCACTCATGCCAGAGTCGCCATCCGATGCGTTGGCAAGGGTCAGCACGACGAATATGAACAGGCCGACGCCGGCGATGCTCGGGAGAAACGAACGCATGATAGCGGTCTCGGACATAAAGGCGCGTTTCATTTGGAGGCTCCTTTCAGCGTAAGGCGCAGGTAGTCATCGATGGAAATCCGATCACAGGGAATCTCGGGAAATGCTTCGAGCGCTTCGCGGCGATTGGGGACCAGCACGTCAACGCTGTAGGCATGACGGGTGGCGCGGGCGCCTTCGACGCAAGCCATGAGCTCGGCAGCCTGTGCTTGAGTGCAGTGGGCGATGCCGGCGAGGTCGGTAATGTCCTCGCGCGGCAGGTCAAAAACGACCGAGCCGTTGTCGATGCAGACGACGCGGTCTGCCGCGCGTTCAAGATCGGATGTAATGTGGCTCGAGAACAATACGCCGTGCTGTCCGTCGGAGACAAAGGAGAGCAGCTCGTCGAGCAGCTCTTCGCGCGCCATGGGATCGAGGCCTGCCGTGGCTTCGTCCAAAATGAGCAACTCGGCCTTATGGCTGAGGGCGCAGGCAAGCTGCAGCTTCATGCCCATGCCGCGGGAGAGATCCTTGACCTTTGCCTTGGGCTCCAGACCAAATCGGTCAATGAGGCTGGTGAACGTGTCGTGGCTCCAGGTGGGGTAGGCGGGACCTACGGCGCGCTCGACTTCGACAACCTTGAGCGTGGAAGGGAAGGGGCAGGTATCTAGCACAAGGCCGATGCGAGAGCGGGCGTTGCGCTGCGCCTCGTCGGATGTGCCGACGCCGCTCCTCTGGCCGAGTAAGGACACCTCGCCCGCATCGAGCTTTATAAGTCCGAGTGCGGCGCGGATGGTCGTTGTCTTTCCGGCGCCGTTTGCTCCCACAAAGCCAACGATCTGGCCGGGCTCCACGGCAAACGTGACATCGCGCAGCGAAAAGCGATCGCTTACACGGCGTGAGGCACCTTTGAGTTCTAGCAAGTTTTGCATGGTATAGCCTTTCTTGCAGATGGCTACTGCATGGTTTCGGGGGCTACCAGGTCGAGCATCTCGTGCAATTTATCGCGCGTGACGCCCAGGGCTTCTGCCTGTGTCGCTGCCTGTGCAAGCAGCTCTTCGACATGGCAGAGCTGGTTTTCGCGCAAGAGCTCTTGGTTGCCCTCGGCGACAAAGCAGCCTTTGCCTTGCACGGTGCAGATAAACCCAAGTTGCTCCAGGTCGGCGTAGGCGCGCTTGGTGGTGATGACGCTCACGCCGAGGTCGCTTGCGAGCGCGCGGATGCTGGGGAGTTTGGCCCCCGCAGCGAGTGTCCCCGAGAGTATCTGAGCTTTGACCTGCGAGGATATCTGCTCGTAGATGGGCTTGTCACTCGAATTGGATAGGATAATGTCCACAGCGGCTCCTTAGCTGATGGGCTACACGTGTATATAACCGGTAAGCACAGTATATATACACTATGCACAGTTAT
>CAKUHK010000126.1:0-2289 GCA_934655965.1 uncultured Collinsella sp. | reverse complement strand
CTTCCTGGGCGCGGGCCTCGATCACCGAGGCGAGCTGCTTGCGGACCATGGCGACGTAAGCGTCCTCCAGGGCGGAGGAAGCGGACTTAGCGGGAATCTTCATATCGGCGAGATGACCCATCAGTTCCTTGGAGGTCATGCCGAACTCTTTGGCCAGGGTGGACACACGGACTTTTGCCATATGACTTCACCTACCCTTTCTGGCACCTTGGGTGCCTAGAGACTGAACGAGCGTGGGAGATGCGCCGGGACCTGCCCGGCGCGACCGCGCGCTAGATCAGGTCCTCCGCATCATCGAAGGCGTCGGTGTCGTGGACACCGCAGAAACGGGAGCCGGGACGGGCCTGGTTGCGGCACTGGATGCCGTCCTCGGACACGTACTCGCAGCGACGGACGTCCTCGTCCTCCTCGTCACCGATCAGGTCGGCGGCGGGCTCCTCGTGAACGGGAACGTTCTTGAGGATGTCGGCGGCAAGGGTCTCGGACTTGATGTCGATGTGCCAGCCGGTCAGGCGCGCAGCGAGGCGGGCGTTCTGGCCCTCCTTGCCAATGGCGAGGGACAGCTGGTCGTCGGGCACGATGACGCCGGCATAGGCCTTCTCCTCGTCGATGAGGACGCGGGTGACCTTGGCGGGCGACAGGGCGTTGGCGACGTAGACGGCCGGATCGGCATCCCACAGGATGACGTCGACGCGCTCGCCACGGAGCTCGCCCACGACGGCGCGCACGCGGCTGCCCTTGGGGCCGACGCAGGCGCCCACGGGATCCAGGCGGTCATCGAGCGAGTGGACGGCGACCTTGGAGCGCTGGCCGGGCTCGCGGGCGATCGACTTGATCTGGACGGTGCCCTCATAGATCTCGGGCACCTCCTGCTCAAACAGACGACGCATGAGCTCGGGGTGGGTACGGGAGATGACAATCGGCGGACGGCTGTGCTCACCACGGACCGGCTGCAGGTTGGAGTTGGGGTCGCGGACGTCGATGATCACGGCCTTGATGTGCTGGTTGTGCAGGTAGCGCTCGCCCATCGGACGCTCGTTGCGCTCGTTTTCGTAACGGCGCTGGTCGAAGTGAGGAAGCTCGGCCTCGACGCCCTCGCGGATCTTGACGATCGTGAAGTCGGGCGTGGACTGCAGCACGGTACCGCTGATGAGATCGCCGATGCGGCCGGAGAACTCCTCGTAGATCTGCTCGCGGGCGGAGTTGCGCACGATGGCGTTGATCTCGGCCTTGGCGTGCTGGGCGGCAATGCGGCTCGTGTTCTTGGGGGTGACGTCGATCTCCTCGAACTCGGTGAAGTTGCCCTCCTCGTCCATGGAATCGTCGATCGGCTCCAGGCGGTAGACGTAGATCTTGCCGGTGGTGCGGTCGATGGTCACCTTGGCGCCCCACTCAAGATGCAGGATCTCGGCATAGCTCTTGGCGAGCGACTGCTCCAGGCGGTCGATCAGGTAGAGCTGGTCGATGTGCTTCTCCTGGCAAAGCTCCATCAGGGCGGACATCATGTCGGATGCTGCCATCTTACTTTCCTTCCTTCGCGGGCTTGAAGTCGTAGGTGGGCTTCAACTTGCACTTTTTAACATCAGAGAAATCGAGGGTGACGGACTCGCCATCCTCGAGCTCGAGGGTCACGTTCGTCTCGGTCGCGGCAGCAATCTTGCCGGAATACTTGCGACGGCCCTCGGTGGCGGTGGAGGTGAGCTCGCAGTTATCGCCCACAAAACGGGCAAAGTCGCGCGGGCGGCGCAGCGGGCGTGCCATGCCCGGGCTCGACACCTCGAGCGTATAGCTCGAAGAGATGGGATCGAGCTCCTCAATCACGTCGCCGACCCACTTGGTATTGGCCGTGACGTCGTTGAGCGAAAGGCTCTGACCCTCGGCACCCTCGATACGTACACGCACGCAGGGGGCCTTAGTGGCGCCCACGAGCTCAACGTCGACGATGTCGACATCGTGCTGGGGAGCGACGGCCTCGAGCGCGTCGATGATCGCCTGCTCGGTCTTGGTCTTGACCATTGCGGCACCTCCATCCATACAAAAAAGAAGCGGGGCCGAAACCCCACTTCTTTCAATTACAACTTCATTTGCAAGCAAACTATACCAATAGCTGCGGAAACGTGCAAGCACAGGACAAATCTGCAGGTCAGCGTGCCCACAGGTTCTCCACAAGAATAGGACAATTGGACGAGAAGCCCCATATGGCGCTTCCCCAAAAGCCCCAAAACGGGCCATGCGTCCCAACCCGTCAGGCGAATCGGGCCCTATGGGCATTCCGTACCTGGGCACACA
>CAKUHK010000125.1:0-2340 GCA_934655965.1 uncultured Collinsella sp. | reverse complement strand
GAATGGCCTTTTGACAGCCAAAACAGTCCCTATTTCACCGCAACTTATGGGGGGATGTGGCGTTGTCGCTATTCGAAGCGTGATTCCAGGCTCGACAAACCGTTGAGAGTCAGGTCGTTGGCGACCGCCGATACGCGCTCAATGGGAACCGAGCCGTCGGACAGTGCCCAGGTGCGATAGATGCCGATAATGCCCGAAAGCAAGAACGCCAGGTAGTAATCGAACATCTCGTCCTTGAGACCTTCGGGCAGCAGACCGCGCTCGGCGATCTCGTGCTCCAGCGGCACACGCAGTCGAGCCATAAAGTCATCGAGCGGTATGTTTTCGATAAGCTGGCGATTGAGAACCAGGTTATTGCACAGTGCCTCGTTAACGGTTTTGAAGAACGTCGCCGCCGCGCCCAGCGCGCGCTCGTTGGTGTCGCCACCCATGGAAGAAAGCGTCTTCTCGACCGAGTCGACGATCATCTCGACCACATCGACGGCAATGGCATCGAGCAGGCCGTCAACGGTGCCAAAATGCACGTAGAACGTCTTGCGGTCGACATTTGCCTCGCGCGCGATGGCGCTCACGGTGATATCGGCCAGGGGCTTTTCCATCAGCAGGCGCTCAAAGGCCGAAAGAATAGCATTGCGGCTGCGGACGATACGACGGTCAAGGCGCGGTTTGGTGGTTGCCATAATCGTGTCCCCTTCAGGTCAACTGCTCACAGTCGCTCCTGGACATGTGAGAGATAATCAACGTAAGAGGATTATCCTACAACTTGCAGCACACTGACGAGCAACATCAAGAACGCACGACTCGCCTACCGAGCCTTGGAGCCCTTCTTTTTGTTAAGTGCCGCTGGAGAGACGCGGATGCCGTCGCCTGTCTGGCGCACATAGGCCTTACGAGCCGGCTTAGAAGCCGTAGAAGCCTTCTGAGCACGTTGCTTGGGGTCAACGGTAACCTGGGATGCAAGATGAGCTTTAGCGGGCGCAGACGGCGCCTGAGGCGTGCGACCGAGCTTACGCATAAGTCGATCCCAGCGCGCATGAATGCTCTCGTTGTGGGCGCTCTTAAGCCCCAGCAAGGGCGCGGCCAAAATGGTCGGCGCGATAAACGTGATGAGACGCCACAGCAGATAGCCGGCGGTCGATGCCGATCCAAAGAAGTGACCCAGGAACAGCGCGAAGCCGCCCTCGGCGCCACCGGTGCCGCCGGGCAGTGGAACCGCGGAGCTGAGCAGCTGCACAAAGGCGCTCGCAGCCATGACGGAGAAAAAATCGACCTCGTGGTGGCCAAAGGAGAGCATCAAAAAGTACGGAACCAGATAGAAGAATGCCAGCTGCAGCATGGTGATGACGACCGTGAGCAGCATGGACGAAAAGTGACCGGCCGAAAGCTTGAACTTTTCGGAGAACGAATAGATCTCGCCGTCGACAAACGTGCGCCAGCCCTCGATCTTGGTGGCGGAAACACCCATGCGCTCAAGCCAATTGATGATGCAGTGCGCGACGCGCGTGACGGTCTTGGGCATGAGCGCGACGGCGAAAATGCCCAGTAGAATGCAGCAGTGACCGCCAAAGCTAAAGACGCACAGCAGCGTCATGTCGCCATAGCGCTCGGCGAAAAACGGCATGCGGGCGAGCAACAGAATGGCGCCCCAGGCAACGAGGCCAAACTGATACACGATAAAGCGGGTGAACTGCGTGGCTCCGGCCTCGCCAACGTTTTGGCCGGCTTTGGTCAGGCGGTAGATCTGGGCAGGCGTGGAACCCATCATCATGGGCGTCAGGTTGCCAAAGAAGATGCCGCTCGCCTCGACCGAGATCAGGTCGCGGATGCCGACGGGCGAATTGGGATCGAGCCAGACGGCGATCGCGTACGCCACGATGCCAAAGAACAGATACATGAACATGCAGAAGCACGCTACGAGAAGCCAAGACATCTGTACGCTGGCCATGGCGGCCCAGAACTGCCCCATCTGCCCGGTCACAACCAGATAGACGATATAGCCCACCAGCACGACGCCGATAAAAATGGCGCCGCGACGTGCGCTCTTATTGTCATCGCCGCCCGAGACCTCAACCTCGACCTGGGGCTTGGATGTATGCTGAGAGGACTCCGTCATGAGGCTCCTTCTAACAGTCAAAATATCTTGGTTATTGTACCCGTAAGGGCCATAAGGAGAACGTAAAGCTCTGGTTCAAACGGGAATTGCAGACGGTTGGTTCGATAATAAAAAACCCGGACTTCCGTGAGAAGTCCGGGTATCAGATGCGTGGTAGCCCGTACCAGATTCGAACTGGTGATCTCCGCCTTGAGAGGGCGGCGTCCTAAACCGCTAGACGAACGGGC
>CAKUHK010000124.1:0-2821 GCA_934655965.1 uncultured Collinsella sp. | reverse complement strand
AGCTCGTTGGCCGCGTGATACGCCGTGCGGATGGCGCTCGCGATGTCGGCGGTGCGCTCGCCCGAGCAGTCGCCCACGCAGGTCACGGGCACCGTCACGCCGTCCAGGTCAAACGCGTTGGCCTTGGAACCCACGGCCATCACCACGTAATCGCAGGCAATCTTCACCGGCTCCTCGGCGCCGTCCTCGGCAGTGCGCACGGCCTCCACGCCCTCATCGGTAATGGCGGTCAGGCGGGTCTTCACGTGCTGCTCCACGTTGTGCTCGGCAAAGTCGCTCATAATCAGCGGCAGAATGGTCTCGGACTCGCCCGCGGCAATCTTGTCGAGCATCTCGACAATCGCCACCTCGCAGCCGTGCTGCAGCAGGTACTCGGCAGTCTCAGTGCCCACCAGACCACCGCCAATGACGGCGACGCGGCCCGTAAGCTCCACCTTGCCGGCCAGCACGTCCCAGCTCGAGACGACCTTCTCCGAATCCGCACCCGGAACGGGAATGACCACGTCGTGTGCGCCCACGGCCACAATCGCGGCGTCGGCGGCGTTGAGGTCCGCGGGGCTAGCGGCGTGGTTGAGCTCAACCTTCACGCCCAGACCAGGCAGGATCTTCTCGTAGTACTCGACCGAGCGCATGATCTCGTCCTTGCGCGGGGGCGCGGCCGCCAGCACAATCTGGCCGCCCAGGTGATCGCTCGCCTCGTAGATGGTTACGTCGTAGCCGCGCTTGGCCGCCACGCGCGCGGCCTCCAGGCCGGCGATACCGCCGCCTACCACGGCGATCTTCTTGTCGCCCTCGCCCGGCTTAATGGCGATGGTCGCCTCGTCGCCGTTCTCGGCATTGAGCACGCACGAAATGTACTTGCGGTTTTGAATCGCGTCGACGCAGCCCTTGTTGCAGTTGAGGCACTCGCGGATGGGCTCGCCGGTCGCGGCCTTCAGCGCGATGTCGGGGTCGCACATGAGCGAGCGGCCATAGGCGACGATGTCTGCCAAGCCGTCTTCCAGGATCTTCTCGCCGGCCTCGACCGAAACCACGCGGCCGACGGTTGCCACCGGCACGGAGACCAGGGCCTTGACGCGCTCGGCCACGGGCAGCGTCCAGTTGTAGGGCATGGCGCCCATGGGCGGAATGGTGTCGCCCATGTTGCCGGTGTGGTTTGCCTGCGCAACCTGGATCATGTCGATGCCGGCGCCCTCGAGCAGCTTAGCGAACTCGCAGGCCTCGTCGGGCTGCAGGCCGCCCTTACCGCGCGGCGTGCCGTCGGGGTTCTCCATGATCACGGGGAGCTTGTACTCCACCATCAGCTGCGGCGCGGCCTCCTTAATGGCGGCGACGACTTCCAGCGCGTAGCGAACGCGGTTCTGGAACGAGCCGCCGTACTCGTCGGTGCGCTGGTTGAGGATGGCTGAGCACAGCGAGCCCACCAGGCGGTCGCCGTGGACCTCGATGGCGTCGATGCCGGCCTGCTGCGCGCGGGCGGCCGAGGCGGCGATGGCCTCCTTAATCTGGGTGAGCTGCTCAACACTCGCCTCGTTTACAAAGTGCTGCATGTCGTGGTGCAGCTTGGCGTAAGCCTGCTTGCGGATCTCGTTGGACTCAGCCATCTTGGCGGCAAAGGTCTCCTCGTCGCCGGCGGCCTTGGCCTCCTGCGCGGCCTTGGCGGCGGCCATGGAACCCATGACCATGCGGCCGACGCCGGGCACGTCGTACTCGGGGTGGAACAGCTGCAGCGCGACCTTGGCGCCGTGCTTGTGGACGGCGTCGGCCAGCGCCTTAAACGTGGGGATCTGGGCGTCGGTCGCCAGCTTGGGCGTGGGGCTCGCGGTCATAACGGGAGCGACGTCGCCGATGACGATGTAGCTCACGCCGCCACGGGCCAGGCGCTCATAAAAGGCCAGGCTGCGCTCGCCGATGGAGCCGTCGCGCTCCTCGTAGCCGGTGGTCAGCGGCGGGAACATAATGCGGTTCTTGAGCTCAAGGGGGCCAACCGTAATGGGCTGGAGCAGCTTGGATGCAGGTGCGGTCATGGACATTCCTCTCTTGTAGGCGCGGCGGCGATGATGCCGCGTAGTTGTCTAGAGGATACGTCCCGGGGGCACGAGGCCGTAGCTGAAATCGGCGGATAGCAGGTAGCGGCTGGTGGATGGGGGCGGGGGCGGCTGTCGGAAAATCTCGATCTGTAACAGTAACTCGGCAAAATAGGGTCTAACTGTTACAGATTGAGATTGTTATTTGAGGGGGTTAAGGATCGGACCGAGAGACTCTGGAAAAAGACACGAACGGATCGGTAGCCTCGACCCGGCCCCACACCGACAGCCGTATCACGGCATCCCGAGCGCCAGGCAACCCCTCAATTCCGGACATTTCAGGCTCTTTCCGGACATTTTTAGCCTATTTCCGGACATTGTCCGTGAATGTCCGGAAAGGGGCCACCGTGTCCGGATCAAACTTGACCAAGGGCGGCCCCATGGTTCCGCAGTAAAGTTCCCTAGTTCCGCAGTAAAGTTCCCTAGTTCCCTAGTAAAGTTCCCTAGTTTGCACCTTGTTGGCTTGTGTCAGATTGGGCATGCAGGGCCCGCTCTGTCCAAATGTCTCGATCTGTAACACCTAGCCGGCCAAATCGGGTCTACCTGTTACAGATCGAGATTTTCGACCGAAAAGTTGAGAATCGGGTCGACCCCACAGTCCCGAAATAACAAAAAAGCTCGCCGGCTAGGCCGACGAGCTGCAAGTTCTTGGTCGCGGGGGCAGGATTTGAACCTACGACCTCCGGGTTATGAGCCCGGCGAGCTACCAGACTGCTCCACCCCGCAATGTCTGG
>CAKUHK010000123.1:0-2888 GCA_934655965.1 uncultured Collinsella sp. | reverse complement strand
GCCCTGCGACCAACAATCGGTCGCAGGGCCGCCCTCGTGCGTTGCGGTGAAATGAGGACTGTTTGGCGGGTAGATGCCGATATTCAATCCCTATTTCACCGCAACTTAGTGGTTACTTGCGGACCAGTCTGGCGCAGAAGTGGCCATCGTAGGAATCGGCGTTGACGGGGGCGCTTTGGAAGAGACCTCGGTCGTTTTGACGGACGGATACGAGCTTCTTGGCCTGCTCGAACTCGGGGAGTTGCAGGATCTGGGCTTCGGAAAGCGGTTCTACGAAAAAGCCCTCGCCCTCGGGTGATGCCAAGAACGCATCCACGACCTGCGTGTTCTCCTCATCAAAGACCGAGCACGTAGCGTAGATAAGCTCACCGCCAGCAGCAACGCGGGCTGCGGCCTCTTTGAGCATCGTCAGCTGCAGCTTGGGCAGTTCGCGCGTCACATCGTTTTCGGTCAGGCGCCACGGGATCTCGGGGTGACGTCGCATGGTGCCGGTGCCCGAGCACGGCGCATCGATAAACACCGTATCGAACAGAGCGGGCTCGCCGAGCATAGCGTCAAAGGATGTTAAAACCGCATCGAGCTCACAGGCATCGCCCGAGACGGTGCGCACACCTGTGATACCCGCCTTGCGCAGACGCGCGAGATTCTGATCGCACTTGCGATCGTGCAGGTCGAGCGCCGTATGCTGATGCTCAAACCCGGCTCGCTTGGCCTGACACATCATCACATAGGTCTTGGTACCGCGACCGGCGCCAATCTCCAAGCAGCGTCCGGGACGAGTCGCTGCGGTTGCGATAAGCTGGGCGTTGAGATCTGAGGCAACCGTAGCGGCACGCTCGAACACACCCGAGGCCACCGTAACCTGCGCATCGACCGGCGCATGGCAACCGGGAAACACCGGCGCCACCAGCTGGGCGATAAACGGATCGGGCTTGGTCGCAAACGCATTCTCGTGCAGGGCGAGCGGCGCAGGCGCCAGATTGCCGGCAAAGTTGAGCGCGCCCTCGGGCGTATCGAACGACGCCATAATGCGGGCGCACAACCAACGCGGCAGACCCATCAGACGCGACAGGCGCACCAGACGGCGCTCTGACTCATCGGCATCGGACGCGGTGGCAAAATCCTCAACGTTATCCGCAACCTTGTGCAGCACCGCGTTAGCCAAGCCGGCAGCAGACTTAGCGCCGCTGCGCACCAGCTCAACACCCTGGCTTACGGCTACGCGACCCGGGGTATGCAGATAGAGCATCTCGAAAGCAGAGATGCGGAGCGCCATGCGAACACGCGGCGCGACCTTTTTGGGCTTATCCAGAAACTGATCGAGCAACTCATCCAAAATGCCCTGCGTGGCGGCAACACCCAACGCCAGACGAGCGGCAAAAGCGGAATCGCGCTGGTCAATGGCCTTGGCAGAAGCACGGGAGGACAGTACGTCGCGCGCGTACATGCCACGGCGATCGGCCTCCATCAACACATCGAGTGCAAGCTTGCGCGCGGGAGACAGTTTGCTCATGACAGAACACCCCAAGTAAGGTCGGCGCCCTGCAGGCCAGCAGCCCAAGCAGAAGCAGCCATAGCACGCTTGCCGTCAGGCTTAACCTCGAGCAGCTCAACCGCACCATCGGAAAGGCCCAGGTAAACACGCTTGGCCTTAACAAGAACTTGGCCCGCGACGAGCGAAACATCAGCCGACGCAGCGTCAAGCACGCGCACCGTCTTGCCCGCAATCACGCAACGAGCAGGAGCGGTATCGGACGAAGCAAGCACATGACGAACGCAATCGAGCGCCGCCATCTGAGGATTCAGGCGCATCTCCTGCTTAGAAATCTTCGCAGCATGGGTAACGAGCGCCTCATCCTGCTCGGTCCAAACAGCGGCACCGTCGGCAAACGAAGGAAGCGTATCGGCGAGCAACTTGCCGCCCAGCTCACCAAGCTCCATCGTAAGCGCCTCGGCATGCTTACCGGCAACCGAGGTGGATGCCTGAGCGCAATAAGCGCCCGTATCCACACCATGTCCAATACGCATAATGGAAACGCCAGCAACCTCATCACCAGCAAGAATGGCACGCTGAATGGGGGCAGCGCCACGCCAACGAGGTAGCAAGGACGCATGGACATTCACAATACCGAGCGGCGCCATATGCAGAACCTCATCAGGCAAAATGCAGCCATAGGCAGCCACGCAGAAAATATCAGCGTTGGCAGCCTTTAGAGCCTCAACAACTTCCGGCGTCATACGATTAGCCTCAATAACCGGCAGTCCAAGCTCAAGCGCCTTAGCCTTAACAGGAGAAGGCTCAAGCTTCTTACCACGCCCACGAACAGCATCGGGGCGCGTAATAACAAGCACAATCTCGTTCCCAGCCTCAACAAGCGAAGTCAGTGAAGGCACCGCAAAATCCGGCGTACCCATAAACACAATACGCATAAAGAATGTCTCCCCTCAACAAGAGCCGAGACGG
Source organism: uncultured Collinsella sp. (assembly GCA_934655965.1). GTDB lineage: Bacteria > Actinomycetota > Coriobacteriia > Coriobacteriales > Coriobacteriaceae > Collinsella. Next base: position 424 of record CAKUHK010000123.1, on the reverse strand, counting down.
CTACAAATAACAGCGGAAAGCGAAGTCCCTAGCCATCCGCAATAACAGTTCAACAAAAACAAATATACCCAAAACCAAAGAGAGAGCCGCAACAAAAGCAGCTCTCTCAACAAAGGCATTATCAGCGAAGACGCCCCTCTCTGGCCCACGGCACCCGGGCGAAGCGAAGAACGGCAACGTAGTCCCTGGGGCGCCCGCCTATATCGTCCCGCGCGCAGTTTCGCAGCAAAGCGAGAATGTTTGAGCACGGGATGATATAGGCTGGCGCCCCAGGGACGGACGACTTACTCAGTCTCGCCCGGTCGAGCGCCGCGGGCCAGGGCGTCCTGGTACTCCTTGACGGCTTTGATTCTCTGCATCGGCTTAAGCCTCTCGAACATGGTATTGCCATGCAGGTGATCGATCTCGTGCTGCAGGCACACGC
>CAKUHK010000122.1:0-3020 GCA_934655965.1 uncultured Collinsella sp. | reverse complement strand
GGGGCAGGATTTGAACCTACGACCTCCGGGTTATGAGCCCGGCGAGCTACCAGACTGCTCCACCCCGCAATGTCTGGGCGCCTCATGTGCGCAAGAAAGAATATTACGCGGGACTTCGGTAAACGGCAAGGAAAATCTCGTAGAGCATAATTCCTCCATATCTTGAACACCCCTGGCGCAAGGCAGGCACGTTACACTCCCAGCCCATCTCATCAAACACCAAGTCGCCACGCGCCAACACGGCGGCACTGCTAAAAGTCGGATTCATCGATGAAGAGATCTGTGTAATACCGATGCACCCCGGCACCTTTGCGGGCCGAAGCAACCGCCAACGCAAACGCGCGGTCGAGCGGCAAGCCGCACATGAGGTGATACTCAAACTCTGCGGAAAAGGTGCCGCCCGCGGACCTCACCACATAATCCGGGCATGTACGGAAATCTTCGTTCCAGGGCAGCTCGTCGCACCAAGGCAGCTCAGCCCATTGAGCGTAGCGTTCGCGCTCAATGGGCGCCTCCATCGCGGCAAGGCGCTCGGCAGTCACATCCTTCGCTGCGGCGTGACAATAATCCGCCAGCGAAATCTCCTCGCTATTGATCATCGCCACCACCGTCATAACGTCACCCGGTCGATTCGAAGCCAGCTCGTGTAGGTACTTTATTTCAGCCGCATTCAGCGCCGGCAAGTCGACCATATCGATATTGTTGATTGTCAGACGGCCAATCACCTCACGTTCATACGCCTGCGCCGCGCCGCATGAACCGGGCTCCCACTCGGCAAGCTGTTCGAGCATATCGCTCGTCGCCATGAGCACGCCTTGCGCGCCCGCATCATAGCCAAACTCCCAGTGGAAGGGGTCGTACAGCGGCAAAGGCTGGCATGCCAGCGGCCCGCGATGCATGCGCGTCAGGGCAAACGGGTCGCCTACGGGATTCACGGCAATCGCGCCGGAATCGCCGGCATTTCCATACCAAACGCGCACTCCGTCCCACACCACCAGGCACAGCGAGCAGGCAAAGGACACGATATCGGCGGCGGCATCAGAGACGACACGAAGGGCATGCTTAAACACGCCCTTAAGAGCGGTGGCATCGCCCGGCAGTAGCTCGCCGCGCTGGTACGCCGCCACAGCCGCATCAACGGCAGCCGTGCTGGCAAGGCGGGCGCCTTCGCCGCCCATACTCGCGGAGCGCTTACCGCCCGCAACGGCGGCAATGATCACTTGGTAAGGCGCTTCATCGCCTGTCGAGCCGCTGTCGCCCTCCACGCGAATCGGCTCGACCACTTTCACGCAATAGTGGTCCTCGTTGTTGAGGTGCTCATTCTTGAACACGGAATCGACCACGCTCGCCTCGTAGTGAATCAACATCTCTGCTCCTTATCATCCGCACCTGTCGGGCGCAACGGGCTCTGGTCCGTCCGGCGCCCTGTCCAGGATTTGCCGCCCGCGGGTTTGGACCGCCCACTTCGTTGCCGACAGTTTGGCAGCAAAGCGAGGCGGGCGGGCGCGCACGGTTCAGCTGAACGCAAGACCGGAGATCACGACGCTCCTAGGCCATCTCGTCAAACGACACCTCCTCATCGAACAGCATGGCCGCGTAAAAATCCTCGGGCCCGTCGACCATACAGTCCTCGAACACGCGATACCTCTCGGCGCGCTCGCGGGCAGCAGCAGCCGCCAGCTCAAACGCGCGGTCGAGCGACATGCCGCACATGAGCTGATACTCAAGCTCTACGGTAAAATCGCCGCCCACGTCATTCGCCACATCGCCGGCGCGCATGCGCAGCTCGTCGCTCCACGGCAGCACGACCTTTCGATCGTCATCCTCGTCCGCAAAGGACGCGCCCGCCGCAGCAAGGCGCTCGGTCGTCACGTCTTTTTCTAGGGAGTCGATGAGGTCTTCCACCGAAGACTTCTCGCTGTTGAGCAGCGCCACCACCGTCCTATCGCCTTCCACACGAATCGCGGGCAACTCATTCAGGTATTTAGCCGCAGCGATATTCATCAGCGGCAAGTCGTCCACATCGATATTCCGATTCGACAGCACGTCAATGAGTTCACGGTTATACATCTTTGGCGAACCGTAAGAGCCCATCTCCCACTCGGCAAGCTGCCCGAGCATGCCGCCCGTGGCCATAAGCACGCTTTCGGTGCCTCCGGCATAGCCAAACTCCCAGTGATAAGAATCGTGCAGCGGGAAAGGTTGATTGGACTGCGGACCGCAATGCCTATGCGTCAGAAGAACCGGATCGCCCATGGGGTTCACACCAACCGCGCCGGAATCGCCGGCGTTGCCATACCAGACGCGCACGCCATCCCATACTACCAGGCATAACGTGCAGGCAAACGAAGTGATATCGGCCGCGGGCTGATCTACAGCCATGTCCGCAACTACACGAAGCGCGCGCTCAAACACACCCTTAAGGGCAGAGGCGTCACCCGGCACCAACTTGCCCTGACGATACACCTCTGCCGCCGCGTCCACGGCGGCTTCGCTGGCAAGGTGGGCGCCTTCGCCGCTCAAAATCATGGATGGCATACCGCCCGCGACGGCGGCAACAATCGCCTGGCGAGGCGCCGCGTCGATCACCGAGCTTTCGCCGCCCGGGTCACCATCCCCCGGCGCGCCGAACGCGCGGGGCGACTCGACCACCTGCACGCAGCAATGCTCCCGATTTCCGCGCCCCTGCAGCTCGTGCCTGGCACTCGCCACACTCGCCTCGTAGTGAATCAACCTCTCTGCTCCTTATCGTCCACACCGGCTGGGCGCGGCGGGCTCTGGTCCGTCCGGCGCCGCGTCCAGGGCTGCTTCCGCGGGCTTGGACCGCCCGCTTTGTCGCCGACAGTCTGGCAGCAAAACGGGCATTTCGGTCGCACTCGGTTCAGCTGAACACGGGACCGAGTGCCCACGCAGACGAATCGCGGCGCAGCAGCGCCGACGGCACGTATACAATGGTGCGCGTCCTTTTACGCCAACACCGGGAGTAGACATGCTGCTCGCTATCGATATGGGAAACACGC
>CAKUHK010000121.1:0-3026 GCA_934655965.1 uncultured Collinsella sp. | reverse complement strand
CCGTAGTGCGCGAAGACCTCGGGCGAGGTGCCGGTGATGACCGGCGCGTCGGGCAGGCTCAGGCACTTGACCGGACGCGGGCAGTGCTCGCCCACGACCTGAGCGACCATGGATCCCAGGCCGCCAAACGGGCTGTGCTCCTCGACGGTCACGACGGCGCGCGTGGCACCGGCGGCCTCGATCACGGCCTCGGCGTCGAGCGGCTTGACGCAATACATGTCGAGCACCGTTGCCGAGATGCCCTGCTCGGCCAGCAGATCGGCGGCGTCCACGGCATGGCGGACCATCTCACCGGTGGCGACGATCGTCACATCGGTGCCGCGGCGCACCCAGGTGGCTCGGTCCATCTGGAACGGGCACTCGTCCTCGGTGTACACGTCCTCGACCGGGTTGCGGCCCACGCGGATGTAGGCAGGCTTGTTGTCGGCGACCAGGGCGCGCACGAGCTCGGCGGTCTGGAAGCGGTCGCTCGGCAGATACACGCGCATGTTGGGGATCGCGCTCATGGCGGCGATGTCCTGCGCGGAGTGGTGGCTCATACCCAGGGCGCCGTAGGACACGCCGCCCGAGATGCCGATGATCTTGACGTTGGTGTTGGAGTACGAAACGTCGACCTTACACTGCTCATACGAACGCGTGGTCACAAAGGACGCCGGCGAGGCGGCCCAGGCCTTCTTGCCGCACGAAGCCATGCCGGCGGCAATGCTCACCAGGTCCTGCTCGGCGATGCCGACCTCGACGGACTGCTGGGGATACTGATCGAAGAACGGCGTGAGCGACGCGGAGCCACGGGAGTCGGAGCACAGGACGACGATGTCCTTATCGGTCTCGGCGGCCTCGAGCAGCGTGTCGCAGATAACCTTGCGGTTGGCGATCTTGTTAGCCATTGATGGCCTCCTTATGGGCAGCGAAATCGGCGATGATCTGGGCATATTCCTCGTCGTTGGGCAGGTGATGGTGCCAGCCGGCCTTGTCCTCCATGACGGGCGAACCGTAGCCCTTCACCGTGTTGAGGATGATGACCGTGGGCTTACCCTTGGTCTCGGCGGCAAGCGTCAGCGCGGCGTCGATGGCCTGGACGTCGTTGCCCGGAATGGACAGCACGTTCCAACCGAAGGCGGCCCAGCGCTCCTCCTGCGAGTCCTGCTTCATGACATCCTCGGTGCTGCCGCTGATCTGCAGGCGGTTGCGGTCCACGAGCGCGCACAGGTTATCGAGCTGGTAGTTGCCGCCGCTCATGGCGCCCTCCCAGACCGAGCCCTCAGCAAGCTCACCGTCGCCCATGATGGTGTAGACGCGGTAGTCGCGACCGTCCATCTTGCCGGCGAGCGCCATGCCCACCGCCACGGGCAGGCCGTGACCGAGCGAACCCGAGTTCATCTCGATGCCCTTGAGCTTGTTGTTGGGATGGCCGATGTAGGGGCTGCCGAACTTGGAGAAGCGGGCCTTGACATCGTCGAGGTCCAGATAGCCCTCGTGGCACAGCACCGCGTAGTAGGCCTCCATGGCGTGGCCCTTGGAGAGGACGAAGCGATCGCGGTTGGGATCGTCGACGGTCTCGGGCGAAATGTTCAGATGGTTGGCGTAGAGGGTCATGAGCGCATCGATGACCGACATGTCGCCGCCGATGTGGCCGCCGGCACCGGCCATAATGATATCGACGCAATCGCGGCGGAGGTCCCAACGCAGGGACTCAAGCTCTTCAATCGTTGCCATTTCTACTCTCCTCGCAGGTAGGCTTTGACGTCTTCTTCGATGGGGTCGTACAGGTCGGGGGCAATGCCAATGTACTTGCATGCCTCGTAGAGCACCGGCACCACGTTGGCGTGGATGGCCACGCAGTGGTGGATGTAGGGGCCCTCGACGATCTTGGCCTCGAGGCGCTTGAGGTTCTCGACCTCGACCCACAGGTAGGTGCCCATGCCGGCCGGGCCGTCGATGCCGCGGGCGTTGCCCAGCAGCAGCGAGTACTCGCCGTTGTCGCCGTCAAAGCGGGCAAGGGTAAGGTCGCCGTGCTTGGCCTCGGCGGTCAGCGCGCCGGGGTGATCGAAGGCCAGCGGGTAGGTGAGCTTGGGCTTGACGGCAGCGCAGCTGCAGGGCCAGGGGCCGCAGTGCTGCAGCAGCTCGCCGTTCTCGTTGTCGGGATGGCGGACGGTCCAGTCGGCGAACATGCCACGGTGACGGCCCAGGTCGGCCGCCTCGACCATGAGCGCGGTGATGGCGCCATGGATGTCGGTCTCGCAGACGATGGGGATACCCATCTCGTTGAGGATGGCGTTGGCGGCGCAGGGCATAATGCCCAACTCGTCCTGCAGGGCGTTCCAGCACTGGATGGCGCCGGCGTTGCAGCCGTACTTCTCGACCAGGCGCTTCATGGCGATGGCGAGTCCAGCGACCGCGGGGACCTTGTCCTCGGGGATGCAGATCTCAAAGCTGTCGCTAATGTGGGCGAGCATGGCTGCCATGGCCTGCTCGTCGGCCTGGGCGTCGCGCACGGCCTGGACAAGCTCGGTCATGGGGATGGGCGAAAGCTGGATGTTGAACTTCTCGAGCAGCTCGCCCTCGTTGCACATGGTCGACCAGAAGTCGAACGGACGGGTGGCCATCTGCAGGATGCGGGTGTGCTTGAAGGTCTTAACGACGTTGCACACGGCCAAGAAGTCCCAGACGCCACGCTCGAACTCGGGGTCGGTCAGACGGCAGTTGGTCATGTAGGTGAAGGGAACTTGGAAGCGGCGCAGGACCTTACCGGTGGCGAACAGGCCGCACTGGCTGTCGCGCAGGCGGGTGCCGTCGGGCTCGGGGCGCTCGTCGCGCGGGCCCCACAGCAGCACGGGCAGGCCGAGCTCGCGGGCAAGGCGGGCGCAAACGTACTCGGTGCCAAAGTTGGCGTGGCACAGCATGATGCCGTCGACGCCCTCGGCGCGGAACTTCTTGACGATGGGCTCGATATGGCTGTCGTCGAACAGCAGGCCCTCGTCGTTGATGTCGTCGATATCCACGATGTCGACGCCGATCTCGCGCAG
>CAKUHK010000120.1:0-3045 GCA_934655965.1 uncultured Collinsella sp. | reverse complement strand
AGTCAGGACTGTCCGAAATAGCGAGCAAAGGTCCGGCGGCTCGCTACGGGGCAGCCTGGGATGGATATTAGAGATGCAGCACGCGGTCGCGGATCTCCTCGGTTCGACCCTGGTTCCAGAATTGGGTGCCGATGTAGCCGCACGTACGACGGGCGACGTTCATCTTCTCCTGGTCGCGGTTGCCGCAGCTGGGGCACTCCCACACCAGCTTGCCGTCATCCTCGACAATCTTGATCTCGCCGTCGTAGCCACACACCTGGCAGTAGTCGCTCTTGGTGTTGAGCTCGGCGTACATGATGTTGTCGTAGATGTACTGCATCACGCGAATGACAGCCTTAAGGTTGTCCTGCATGTTGGGAACCTCGACGTAGGAGATGGCACCGCCCGGCGAAAGCTGCTGGAACATGCCCTCAAACTTGAGCTTATCGAATGCGTCGATCTCCTCGGACACGTGGACGTGGTAGCTGTTGGTAATGTAGCCCTTGTCCGTCACGCCCGGGATGATGCCAAAACGGCGCTGCAGGCACTTGGCGAACTTATAGGTCGTCGACTCCAGCGGCGTGCCGTACAGCGAGAAGTCGATGTCGCTCTCGGCCTTCCACTCCGCGCACTTGTCGTTCATGCGCTGCATGACGGCCATAGCGAACGGCGTACCCTCCTTCTCGGTGTGGCTGTGGCCCGTCATGTACTTGACGCACTCATACAGGCCGGCATAGCCCAGGCTAATGGTGGAATATCCGCCCACGAGCAGCTTGTCGATCGTCTCGCCCTTTTTCAGACGGGCGAGGGCACCGTACTGCCAAAGAATCGGCGCGGCGTCAGAAAGCGTACCCATCAGGCGCTCATGACGGCACAGCAGGGCACGGTGGCACAGCTCAAGGCGCTCGTCGAAGATCTTCCAGAACTTGTCCATGTCCTGATGCGAGCTCAGCGCAACATCGGGCAGGTTGATGGTCACGACGCCCTGGTTAAAGCGGCCATAGTACTTGGGCTTGTTCGGGTCGTAGTTCAGCGCGTTGGCAACGTTGTTGAAGCCGTTGCCCGAGCGATCAGGCGTCAGGAAGCTGCGGCAACCCATGCAGGTGTAGCAATCGCCATTGCCCGCGGTCTCGCCCTTCGACAACTTAAGCTCGCGCATCTTCTTCTCGGAGATGTAGTCGGGCACCATGCGCTTGGCGGTGCACTTGGCAGCCAACTGGGTGAGATAGAAGTACGGGGAGTCCTCGTGAACGTTATCGTCCTCGAGAACATAGATAAGCTTGGGGAATGCCGGGGTAATCCACACGCCGGCCTCGTTCTTAACACCCTCGTAGCGCTGGCGAAGCGTCTCCTCGACGATCATGGCAAGGTCGTGCTTCTCCTGGGCCGAGCGGGCCTCGTTGAGATACATGAAGACCGTCACGAACGGCGCCTGGCCGTTCGTGGTCATAAGGGTCACGACCTGATACTGAATCGTCTGAACGCCGCGGCGAATCTCATCGCGCAGACGGTCCTCTACGACCTCGCGCACCTTCTCTGCGGGAGCGGAAACGCCAAGCTCCTCCAGCTCGCGGGCGACCTCGCCACGAATCTTCTGGCGGCTCACCTCAACGAACGGGGCAAGGTGAGTCAGCGAAATCGACTGACCGCCGTACTGGGAGGAAGCAACCTGAGCGATGATCTGCGTCGCGATATTGCAAGCAGTCGAGAAGCTGTGCGGTTTCTCGATCAGCGTGCCCGAGATGACGGTGCCGTTCTGGAGCATATCCTCCAGGTTCACCAAGTCGCAGTTATGCATATGCTGGGCGAAGTAGTCCGAATCGTGGAAGTGAATCAGGCCCTCGTTATGGGCATCCACAATCTCCTGAGGCAGCAGTACGCGCTGCGTCAGATCCTTGGAAATCTCGCCGGCCATGTAGTCGCGCTGAACGGAGTTGACGGTCGGGTTCTTGTTAGAGTTCTCCTGCTTGACTTCTTCGTTATTGCACTCGATCAGCGACAGGATCTTGTCGTCGGTCGTGTTCTTCTGGCGCTTCAGGCTCTGAACATAGCGATAGATGATGTAGTGGCGGGCGACCTCGTAGCAGTCGAGACGCATAATCTCGTCCTCGACCAGATCCTGGATTTCCTCGACCGATACGGTGTGGCCGGCCTTCTCGCATGCCTCGGCGACGTTTTGTGCCGCATAGACCACCTGACGGTCGGTAAGGCGAGAACCCTCCTCGACCTCCAAGTTTGCGGCGCGGATCGCATTGACGATCTTATCGATGTCAAAGGTAACCTCGGTGCCGCTGCGCTTGATGATCTTCATCCTCTTGCCTCTTTCGCATCGTAGCCTCATTGCGCTTCAGAGCCAAACGATGCCCGGCAGGGCTTTCCCCTGTCTTGCGGCGCCGTCGCGCAATCTGTGTTCTCGATAAACCATAAGCCCTCATGCGGACAGTCCTCGCAGCCGATCAAGCGGCTCAAAGGTCTGTCCATATGGGGCGAGTAAGGTCCTCGTTCTCTGTCCGCCATCTATCATACGACAAAGACGCATCTATATCCTGTATTCTTTTTTTAGGTCAAACACAACATATAGTGTTTCAGCAGGTCAAAGCAATTGGTCAATTTGCAGACGCATTAAAAACGAGGGGGTTCTTGGTAGCCTGCTAAACCATTACCAACTCGGCTACCTGCATGGCAGTTTTGAAACCCCCTTGGTCAAGTCGCCGACAAATCCTACCAAAACTAAGCCGTTCGCGCCAAAAGAATCCAAAAGATTGTGCTTGACCAACATGTTGCGGTCTCGCCCTGCCGGCCCCATGCGCCCATGGCGCAAATCTATGAAAGATTCTTGTATGCACGTGAAGGATTTGAGGGTCCCCACGGACAACCGTTGGGAGGCATTCCGAAAGATCAAACAATTCAAAATTTGATGGCGTATTTGGCGACCCATTTGGCGACCAAAACAAAACAGCTCAGAGACATAGCCTCTGAGCTGCGAACATTTGGTGGGCGTTACAAGATTTGAACTTGTGACCTCTTCCGTGTCAGGGAAGCGCTCTCCCCCTGAGCTAAACGCCC
>CAKUHK010000119.1:0-3133 GCA_934655965.1 uncultured Collinsella sp. | reverse complement strand
CCCTTCGACGCCGACGCCTACTTTATCGGCGGCACCAAGGGCGCCCTGTCGCTGCCCCGCCTGCACCAGTTCTCCTACGACGGCGCCTCTAACTGGCACAAGCCGCTGCAGATGGAGATCCCGGCTGTGGACCCGGCGCTGCCGCACAAGATGCAGCTCAAGCACTTTGTGAAGGTCGTCCGCCGCGAGGTCGAGCCCGTCGTGACCCCCGCCGACAACGTCAAGACGCTCACGCTGCTTAACGCCATCAAGGAGGCCGCCGAGACCGGCAACCTCGTCGAGCTGTAAAGGGCTTGGGCGTGGCGCGGTAAACCCTACGCCACGCCCCTTTGGCCCGCCACAAATAAGCCCCTCTTCTTCGCCCCGCGAGCAGCCTCCTGCCGCGGGGCTTTTTAACTACGTTGGTTATGATTTTCTTGGCCCGGGGGCTATTTTGCGCCTCGGCTTGAATCGTCCGCCACGAAATGGGCCCATCTACTACGTTTAGCCGACTACCCTCAACCATGCCAATTTTCGCGAAATCAAAACCGCAGGTAGACAGCTTGCCGATTTTCGGAAAAACCAGGTATGGTCGACCCATACGGGTCAAACGTAGTAGATAGGCCGTTTTCGTGGCACAGCCCTAAAAAACAGTCTTTTTGAGTAGTCTTTTTGGGACGGAGCGGGTGGTATCCTTGGTAGCTCTGTGCTGCAAACGCACCTTAAACGCAAGGAGTTCCATGGATCTTATCGCCCAGCTCGCCCGCGAGCTCAACCTTAAGGCCGCCAATGTCGAAGCGGCCGTCAAGCTCATCGACGAGGGTAACACCATCCCCTTCATTTCGCGCTACCGCAAGGAAGCAACGGGCGGTATGGACGACGTCGCCCTGCGTGCACTCGACGAGCGCCTGTCCTACCTGCGCAACCTTGAGCAGCGTAAAGACGATGTCATCCTGCTCATCGACGCCCAGGGCAAGCTCACGCCCGAGCTCGAGCAGCAGATTCGCGAGGCCACGCAGCTCCAGCGCGTCGAGGACCTCTACAAGCCCTACCGCAAAAAGCGCATGACCCGCGCGCAGAAGGCTCGCGAGGCCGGCCTGGAGCCGCTCGCCAACATGATCATCATGCAGGCCTCGGCCAAGGGCAGTGCGCTCGACACCGCCGCGGCCTATGTCAACGAGGACGCCGGCTTCGACACGCCCGAGAAGGCGCTCGCCGGTGCGGCCGACATCGTGGCCGAGACGGTGGCCGAGGACCCCGAGAACGTCGCCGACCTGCGCGCCTTTACGCAAAACACCGCCGATATCGTCGTCGAGGCAACCGACCCCGCTGAGAAGACTCCCTACGAGCCCTACTACAACTTTGACGAGCCGCTGCGCCGCATCCCCAACCACCGCGTGCTGGCCATCGACCGCGGCGAGCGCGAGGGCAAGCTCCGCGTGCGCGTGAACGTCGACGGCGCTGCCGCCACGGCGCGCCTCGGCAGCCGCTGGCCCCGCCGCCAGGGCGTCTTCGCCCCGGTCTTCGATGCCGCCATCGCCGACGGCTACAAGCGCCTGATGGCCCCCTCGCTTGAGCGCGAGGCCCGCGCCAAGCTCACCGTCCGCGCGCAGACCGAGGCCATCAACGTCTTTGCCAAGAATCTCGAGGGCCTGCTCTCGGCGCGCCCCGTCCGCGGCGCCCGTGTGCTCGCGCTCGACCCGGGCTACCGCACCGGCTGCAAAGTCGCCGTCATGGACGAGACCGGCAAGCTGCTCGACCACGGCGTGGTCTACCCCACTAAGCCGCGCCACGACGTCGCCGGCACCAAGCGCGAGCTCGCCCGCCTCGTCAAGAAGGACGGCGTCAACACCATCGTCATCGGCAACGGCACCGCCAGCCGTGAGACCGAGGAAGTCGTCTCGGAGTTCATTGCCGAGCAGGCGCCCGGCTTGCGCTACACCATCGTCAACGAGGCCGGTGCTTCGGTGTACTCCGCCTCCGAGCTCGCGAGCCAGGAGTACCCCGACCTGGACGTCACCGTGCGCGGCGCCATGAGCCTGGGCCGCCGCCTGCAAGACCCGCTGGCAGAGCTTGTCAAGATTCCGCCCCAGTCCATCGGCGTGGGCCAGTATCAGCACGACCTTGACCAAGCCGAGCTTTCGCGCACGCTAGGCCACGTGGTGGAGGACGTCGTCAACCGAGTGGGCGTCGACGTCAACACCGCAAGCGCGAGCCTGCTGGGCTACGTGTCGGGCATCACGCCGAGCGTGGCCAAGAACATCGTTGCCTACCGCGAGGAAAACGGCGCCTTTACCGATCGCCGCCAGCTCAAGAAGGTCCCCAAGCTGGGGCCCAAGGCATATCTCAACGCCGCAGGCTTCCTGCGCATTAGCGGCGGCAAGAATCCGCTCGACGCCACAAGCGTCCACCCCGAGAGCTACGAGGTGGCGACGACCGTCCTGGAGCGCGCCGGCGTGGCGGCCAGCGAGCTCAGCCGCGGCGGCGTGCCCGATATCGAGCGCCGCCTGGGCAGCATCTCGGCGCTGGCAAGCGACCTGGACTGTGGCACCCTGACGCTCATCGACATCGTCAACGAGCTCAAGAAACCCGGCCGCGACCCGCGCGACGACGCGCCCGAGGTGGTCTTTAGCCGCTCGGCACTTTCCATCGACGATCTGGAGCCCGGCATGGAGCTCAAGGGCACGGTGCGCAACGTCGTCGACTTTGGCGCCTTCGTCGACGTGGGCGTGCACCAAGACGGCCTCGTGCACATCTCCAAGCTGGCCAACCGCTTTGTCAAGCACCCGAGCGACGTGGTGCGCGTCGGAGACACGGTGAAGGTATGGGTCGAAAAGGTCGACCGCGACCGCAAGAAGATCTCCCTCACCATGGTGCAGGGCAAATAGCAGAAGGGCAATCCGCCGCCCATCGTTGAACTTGCAAGTTTTTCTCACCTGATGGAAAGAACTTGCAAACTTTGCAAGTTTTTGTCACGCACTGAGAAAAACTTGCAGATACCGCAACAAAAATGGTGCCGCCCCAACAAAGAGGCGGCACCAGCCAAGTCTTATTCAGCTCAGAACCCCTACGAGCAAGGACGCCCCAGGCGCAGGGTGAGAGGGCCGGCCCCTTTTGCTCGGCGCGACCCTCGCGAAGCGCGTGAGCGCAGAGC
>CAKUHK010000118.1:0-3395 GCA_934655965.1 uncultured Collinsella sp. | reverse complement strand
ACCCCAATCAAGTTAAAAGGAGCTGATATGTGCGATTGCACAGATCATAAGGACGAGATCCCTGCCTACGACGCGCAGGCCATCGAGTCCCGGTGGATGAAGGCCTGGGAGGATTCCAACCTCTTTGCCGTCGACACCGACGCCAGCAAGCCCAAGAAGTACGTGCTCGAGATGTTCCCGTATCCGTCGGGCGACCTGCACATGGGCCACGCGCGCAACTACACCATTGGCGATGCCATGGCCCGTCAGGCCCGCATGCGCGGCTACGACGTGCTGCATCCCATCGGCTTCGACGCCTTTGGCCTTCCCGCCGAGAACGCGGCCATCAAGCACAACACGCAGGCTGCCGCCTGGACGTATAAGAACATGGACCAGGCGCTCGCCACGATGAAGCGCATGGGCTTCTCCTACGATCTGGATCGCATGGTTAAGACCTGCAGCCCCGATTACTACCGTTGGGGCCAGTGGATCTTTGAGAAGATGTGGGAAAAGGGCCTGGTCTACCGCAAGAAGAACCCGGTCAACTGGTGTCCCACCTGCAAGACCGTTCTGGCCAACGAGCAGGTGACCGAGGGCAAGTGCTGGCGTTGCGGCACCGAGCCCGAGAAGCGCGATCTTGAGCAGTGGTACTACAAGATCACCGATTACTCCCAGGAGTTGCTCGACGACCTGGAGAAGCTCCCCGGCTGGCCCGAGCGCGTCAAGCAGATGCAGGCCAACTGGATCGGCCGCTCCGAGGGCGCCGAGGTCGACTTTACCCTGTGCGACCAGGATGGCGAGCCCATTGAGGGCGACGAGGGCAAGATCACCGTCTTCACCACGCGTGCCGATACGCTCTTTGGCGTCTCCTTCTTTGTTCTGGCTCCCGAGTACGCTCGTCTGCACGAGCTCGTCGAGGGCACGGAGTACGAGGAGGCCGTCACCAAGATCGTCGAGGACTCCAAGCACATTTCCGCCGTCGAGCGTGCCCAGGGCACCCTCGAGAAGCACGGTGCCTTTACCGGCCGCTACGTGGTGAACCCCGTCAACGGCGAGAAGGTTCCCGTGTGGGTTGCCGATTATGTCGTTGCCGACTATGGCACCGGTGCCGTCATGGCCGTTCCCTGCGGTGACCAGCGCGACTTTGAGTTTGCCCGCAAGTACGACCTGCCGATCGTGCCGATCATCCTGGACGATGACGATCGCGCCGCCGTCGAGGCCAGCGGCGAGACCATCGATACCTTCCATGCCGAGACCGTCGACTGGGATTGTGCCCACGCTGCCGAAGGCACGCTGGTCCAGTCCGGCAAGTACACGGGCATGCGCGGTGGTAAGCACTCCGAGGGCGAAGCTGCGATCGTGGCCGACCTCGAGGCCATGGGCTGCGGCCGTCGCAAGGTCGAGTTCCGTCTGCGCGACTGGCTCATTTCCCGCCAGCGTTATTGGGGCAACCCCATCCCGGCCATTCACTGCGAGCACTGCGGCATCGTGCCCGTGCCCGAGGACCAGCTGCCGGTGACGCTGCCCGAGAACCTGGACCTGGGCGCCGGCGAGACCCTCGCCGAGTGCAAGGAGTTCTACGAGACCACCTGCCCGGTCTGCGGCCGTCCGGCTAAGCGCGAGACCGATACCATGGACACCTTTACCTGCTCCAGCTGGTATTACCTGCGCTACACCGATCCGCACAACACCGAGCTGCCTTTCTCCCGTGAGGCCGCCGACCGTTGGATGCCCGTTGACAACTACATCGGCGGCATCGAGCACGCCATTCTGCACCTGCTCTACAGCCGCTTCTTTACCAAGGCGCTGCGCGACCTGGGCCTGCTGAGCGTGGACGAACCCTTTACCAACCTGCTGTGCCAGGGCATGGTCAAGGACGAGAACGGCGACACCATGTCCAAGTCCAAGGGCAACGTCGTGCCCCCGAGCTCGGTCATCGAGCCCTATGGTGCCGACACCATGCGTCTGGCGATCCTGTTTATCGCCCCGCCCGAGAAGGACTTTGACTGGGATCCCAAGGCCGTCGAGGGCGCCAACCGCTTTATCAAGCGCGCCTGGCGTATCGTGTGGCAGCTCGTCCAGTCCGGCGACGCCAACGTTGCCTTTGACAAGTCCGCGCTCGACGAGACCGCGCTCAAGCTCTATCGCGAGCGTCACCGCACCATCGCCAAGTGCACCGAAGACTTTGACCGCGGCCAGTTCAACACCGCGATCTCGGCCGTCATGGAGCTCGTCAATGCGGCGAGCGCCTACCTCAACGCCACCGAGGGCACATCGCGCGACAAGGCACTTTGCTACGGTGTGGCCAAGGACATCGTGAGCGTCCTTGCCCCCATCTGCCCGTTCTGGGCCGACGAGCTGTGGCACGAGGCGCTCGGCTGCGAGGGCAACGCCTACACCGCCGCCTGGCCTGAGTTCGACCTGGCCGAGTCCATCGAGGACACGGTGCAGATCGTCGTCCAGGTGCTCGGCAAGGTCCGTGGCCGCATCGACGTTGCTCGCGATGCCTCCAACGAGGAGATGCAGGCTGCCGCCGAGGCCGCTGTCGCCAAGTGGACCGAGGGCAAGACGGTCGTCAAAGCCATCTGCGTGCCTGGCAAGCTGGTCAACCTGGTGGTCAAGTAAGCGCTGCGCGTATAGCTGACTCGTAAAAGACGAGGGGCGGTCCGGCTGGATCGTCCCTCGTCTTGCGTTCTATGCCCTGCTTGGCCCGTGCTTCGCGCCGCTCGCTATGGGATGTGCACGAGGTCCCTAAAGTAGACGTTGCCCGTTGCCTCCTCGAACATCCAGATGTTGAGGTAGATATCGTTGAGGTCGCTGTTTACATCAAAGTCGGGGTCGTCGAAGGTGCCCACAAAGGTAAGCATGGCGCGCGTTTCCTCGCCCGCTGCGACTGGCTGCCGCATACGCACGTCGCGTACCACGCCGTTGACGTAGGCGTAGGAGTCCACGTCACCAAACATCATGTCGACGCCGGTGTTGTTGGTCACCGTAAAGACCAGCGCGGCGTCACCGTAGCCGTCGGCATCCTTGCCAACGCAGGTGACATGGACGTTCTCATCCGCCTCAAGGTCGATAGGGAACTGTTCTTGGGGTTCGGGGCCCAGTCCCTGGGGATCGATTTTGTCTTCATTAATTTTGTTGAAGTTTTCCGAGGGTTCAGTTTTCTCGACGGCTTCGGTGCTTCCGGGATCCGGCTCACTTGGCCCGGTTTTGCCGTCGATATTGCTGCAACCCGCCAGGGCCAAGGAACAGGCTGCGATGGCGAGCGCGGTCGTGCAGAGGGTGCCGAGACGTTTCATGGGTGCCTCCTTGCCGTAGAGGATCTGGAAGGTATACGGCCAATGTATGCGGCCGGCGTTTGCTGCAGAGTGTCCCTCAAGGGTAGTCTGGCCGATGTGTGCCCAGGTACGGAA
>CAKUHK010000117.1:0-3656 GCA_934655965.1 uncultured Collinsella sp. | reverse complement strand
CCGGCGCATGGGTAGCAAAAAGCCCGTCACTGTGAAGGTAACGGGCTTCTCAATTCAAATGGTGCCCCCAACGGGATTCGAACCCGTGATATCCACCTTGAAAGGGTGGCGTCCTTGGCCGCTAGACGATGGGGACAGCGGGAAAGAGTATAGCAGACTTTTTTGCCGGCGCGTATATCGTTGGCAAACTGGAAAACCACCACACAGGGCGGATCTCTGTCCTCGCCCTCAAGTATCTCAATCTGTAACATCTGGACGGGCAAATCGGCTCTACCTGTTACAGATTGAGACAAAGCGAAGAAGCTGGCATGAAAATCTCGATCTGTAACAGCGAGCCGGCTTTTTACGGGCTAGATGTTACAGATCAAGACAAATCGCCCGAGCAGGCAGGCGAGGCGGGCTAAAACCACCACAAAGGTGCCTGTCCCCATTGTGGTGGTTGGGGGGTGCTAGGGGAGGAGCTTCATGGCAGCGTCGTGGGCGGCGTGCTCGTAGGTGTCGTTGAGGGGCTTGAGCGGAAGCAAGGCAGTCGCCTGTGCATCGTCGCGACGCTTGAGGGCGTGGGCGATGAGCCAATCGGCGAGCTCGGGGTTCTTGGGCAGTGCCGGTCCATGCAAGTACGTGCCGATGACGCCCTTGTAGATGAGACCCTCAAAGCCGTCGTCTCCGTTGTTGCCGGTGCCCGTGACGACGGACGTTCCGAGCGGCGTGGCATCGGCATCCAAAAGCGTACGGCCGCCGTGGTTCTCGAAGCCCACGAACGGCTCGGGTGCAAGGTCGGTTTTGACGGCGACGTTGCCGATCAGGCGGTCAGAGCCGCGTACGGTCTCGGCAGCGATGACGCCCAAGCCCTCGATGCGATCCTCGCCCATGTAGTAGGAGCGACCGAGCAGCTGGTAGCTGCCACAGATGGCGAGCAGCGAGCCGCCGTCTTCGACGTAGGCTGCGACCTTGTCCTTTTGAGCGAGTAGCTCGTGAGCCACGGCCAGCTGGTCGCGATCGGCACCGCCGCCCATCATGACGATGTCGGCATCGGTCAGGTCGAGTGCCTCGCCCATGCGCACCTCGTCCACGCGCACGGGAATGCCACGCCACGCGCAGCGGCGTTCCAGCACGATAACATTGCCACCGTCGCCGTACAGGTTGAGGGCATCGGGATACAGGTAGACGATGCGTAGCGGGCGCGAAAGCTCGACGGGCGCGATATTGGCAGGCAGAGCACTGCCGTCGGCACGCTTCGCGGCGTTGCCGGCAACAACGGCAGCAGTAGCGACCTTAAGTCCATCGAGCTCCTTAACCAGCGGCGGGAAGGCGGTGTAGTTGGCGACGGCATAGAACGTCTTTTTGGCGTCCTCATCTGCCACGGCGCCAATGGCCTGCTCGACATTCGAAATAATGGCGGCGTCGATGCCGGCGTACTTCAGGCGCACCTGCATGTCGTGAGCGCGCGTGCCGCCGGCAAAGGCGACGAGCCCGGGTGTGCCGGCGATGCGTTCAAAGTCGACGTCGTAGATCCACGAGACATCGTGGCCGTCGGCATCGTTGTCGTTAAGGAAGAAGGCGCAGAGCCTGCCGCCCGCAGTCTTAATAGACTGGATCTGGCGATCGAAGCCCACGGGGTTCTTGGCAAGGTTGGCCTCGACGGTGCGACCGGCAATGTCCCAACGGCCCATACGCCCACCCGCGGGCACGTAGGCATCGAGCGTGGGCTGCAGCTGGGGCGTCTCGACGCCCAGCTCATGCGCTGCGAAGAAGGCTGCGGCGACGTTATACACCATGTACAAGCCGTTATAGCGCGTGGCGATATGCGCAGTCGGGGCATCGGCCTCAGCGCCGAACACCAAATCAAAGCCATAGCCGTCGCAGCCAAGCTCCACGCCCGTCACGCGGCGAGCAAGCGCGGGGCGCGCCCAGCCGCATGAAGGGCAACGGTATGCGCCCAGCTGGCCATACTGCACATAGTCGTACTCCAGCGGAGCGTTGCACTGCGAGCAAAAACGCGAGTCGCTAATGCGGTCGGACTCGGTGTTCGTGGCGCCGTCGATACCAAAGGCGATGCTCGCGTTGGGGACGCGTGCGGCGATCGAGGCACACAGCGGGTCATCGGCGTTGTAGATGAGCGTCGTTGCCGGCGAGAGCTCCAGCGCGCGGGCGATAACGTCTTGGGTGTGGTCGATCTCGCCGTAGCGATCCAGCTGGTCGCGGAACAGGTTGAGCAGCACAAAGAACGTTGGCTTAAGCTTGGGCAGGACGCGCACGGTGTAGAGCTCGTCGCACTCAAAAACGCCCACGCGCTTGCCGCTGCCGGCGCGCTTAAGGCTGCCGCGCGCCTCGAGCAGCGCGCCAACCACGCCCGGCTCCATGTTGTTGCCGGCGCGGTTACACACCACGGTGGCGCCGCTAGCGGCGACGGCATCGGCAATCAAATTGGACGTGGTGGTCTTACCGTTGGTACCGGTAATCACCACGCTGTGGTCGACCAGACCGGCCAAGTCGCTAAGCAGCTCGGGGTCGATCTTCATGGCAATGCGGCCGGGGAGTACGCCGCCCTGTCGTTTGAGGACGGAGCGCAGGCCCCAACGGGCGATATCGCTCGAGGTGCAGGCAAAAGATGAGCGCAGGTTCATGAAACCGTTCCTAACGTAGGTGACATGGTCGTGACGGGCGCATCGCTAAAAGCCGTAGCGGCGCGCAAATTCCTGGGCGAGCTGCGACGCGTCTTCGCAGGCGTTGGCCCAGGTGGCAAAGTCGGGCGTATCGGAGATAATGCCGTCGGCTTCCCATACAGCCT
The DNA here is from genome assembly GCA_934655965.1 of uncultured Collinsella sp. Lineage (GTDB taxonomy): Bacteria > Actinomycetota > Coriobacteriia > Coriobacteriales > Coriobacteriaceae > Collinsella. Next base: position 865 of record CAKUHK010000117.1, on the reverse strand, counting down.
GGTGCGCAAGGTCCCACGGATCGTGCGGTTCGGGCCGGCAGGGAAGGTACGGCGTCTGGTACATGGGGTTCAGCAAAAAGAACGCCCCGCCCTCGCAGCGGTTGGCAAACTCACGCAATGCGCGCGTGGCCGGGCGCATCTTGTTTGTCTTGAACAGCAGAATCGTGCGTGCGAGCAGGTACCAGGGGGAGTTCTCGAGCGCGTCGGCGCCCATCTCCTCCTCGAGCTGGTGGGCCAGGGCAAAAAAGCCGTCTTGGTCTTCCAGACGGGCGAGCGCGAGCAGCACGGTGCCGGCGGCACGGGTGGGGTAGCCCTGTGCTTTAAGAGCGCGGCGGGAATAATTGGCGGCTGCACGGTAACGAGCGCTCGCCATGCACAGCTGTGAGATGGCCTCGAGCGTGTGCAGCCAGCCGATAAGCGCCGGCTCGCTCACGGTGAGGTCGGCCGCGGTGACACCGTCGCCCAGAACCTTATTAGCCCAGTAGTGCGGGGCCTCCATGTCAAATCCGGGCACGCTTTGCTGCAGGTAATCGGCCGTATTTGCCTCGAGCTTCATCAGGTCGCCCAGACAGGCGTCAACCGGCGTATCGGCCAGAATAATCGCAAGCAGCTGCGCATCGACTGCCAGTGCGTCGACACGGACGATCTTAAGCAGCTCGTCGCGCATGTCGTCAAACAGGCGGTTGCGCGTCTGCTCAAACTCCTCGTCGCTGCCCATATCCTCAATACGGTGAAGCTCGTCGAGCAGGTGGCGATGCACACCAGCATAGGACAGCAGTGCCTGCGCGTGCTCGGTCTGCGCATACTTTTGAGGGTTCGCGCTTATATCGTTATGGACAAGCTCGCGTGCTGCATCGGTGAGCTC
>CAKUHK010000116.1:0-3841 GCA_934655965.1 uncultured Collinsella sp. | reverse complement strand
CTCGGTTGCCCGAGCCGCATTGCAGACCTGCTATGTTCAGACTTAGATTTTATAACCCATTAGCGCGCATATATACACACGGAACCGAAAAACTGTATGTCGGAACGCCGGAACGCCCATGCGTCGATTGCCAAGGAGTGTCCCCAGCTGCCGTCAGAAAAGGAACGTCCCTATCTGTCGCCCATGCGCTTGGCCATCCAAGCGTGGGGCTGGCCTTCGTCCTCATAGTCCACGGGCGCGATCTGGGTATAGCCCGCCTTGGCGTAGAGCGGCAGCACGTACTCCTGCGCGTGCAGCTTTATGAGCTTGGCGCCGGCATCACGCGCGGCAGCATCGCTAGCCTCGATAATCTTGCTCGCTAGACCGCGGCGACGCATAGCCGGCAGCACGGCGACGCGCCCCATAATGTAGGTCTCCCCCGCCGCGACGCCTTCGTCCATATCGCACGCAGGCGACGCCGGTGCCTCGGAATCGGCCATGCGCTCCAGCTCCTCAGGGAACACGCGCGAGCAGCCGGCGAGCTCACCGTCCACGTACAGCGTCACATGAATGCAGCTCGGGGCCTCGTCGATCTGGTCGAACTCATTCTCGTAGCCCTGCTCATCCATAAAGACAGCGCGGCGCACCAGCGCCGCGTCCTCAAAGCATCCCGTCTTAATTTGAATATCCATAGTCGCCCCTCCGTTCAAAGCAAACGTTAGGGACAGATTTTAGCGAAAATGAGTACCGCGCACGCTAAACTTGGCGCGCGCCTTTGCCAGGCAGTCGTAGTGACGTACATTGTGGGCATCGCTCGCAATAAAGCTGTACAGGCCCTCGTCGAACAGGCGCTGCGCCGGCTTTTTCTCGCGACCAAAGCGCCCGCCGGCAATAAAATCTGCCGAAGCCTGCAGCTTGCAGCCCATATCGACCAGACGCTCGGCAATGCCAACGTCCTTCTGGATGGCCCTATAGCGCTCCGGATGCGCAATGATCACCTGGTAGCCGCGGCACTGCAGGTCATAAATCGTGTTCTCGTATTCCTCAAAGTCATACGAATCGGCGCGCGTTGAGAGCTCGAGCAAAAACTCGTTCGATCCATCAAAGTGCAGGCGATCGGACCACTCAATACCCAAATCCATCAGTTTGGCATGGTTGACCTCAAAGCCCATCTGCAAATGCATATCGCCCGCATGGGCACACAGGAGTCGATAGGCCTCCCACATATTGGCGTAGTCAAAGTATGGGTCCCGGCAGTGCGGCGTGCACACCATGTGCGTAACGCCGACGGCGCGGGCCGCCTCGAGCATCGCCAAGCTCTGCTCGAGGTTCGCCGCGCCGTCGTCAACTCCGGGCAGGATATGGCAGTGGATGTCTCTCATATCGCCCTCTTATCTGCGTCCTTGCTTATTTCTTAAAGCGCTTCGCCTTCGCAGGGGTGCCCGATGCAGCGGCGCCGCCAACAGCAGGATCAACTCCGACTGCAGCATTGTTCTGCCCCTTATCCCCGCCATAGTACGAGTAGTAATAATCGTGGCTCGACGTCTCGCAGCAGTTCATGACCGTACCGATCACGTTGACCTCGGCCTTATTGAGCTGGTCGAAGGCGGCAAGAATCTCGTTGCGCTTGGCAAAGTCCTGGCGGACGACATAGATGGTGCCGTCGGTAATTGCGGCGACCTCGGCAGCGTCGACGAACGTGCCCACGGGCGGCGTATCAAAGATGACGTACTGGTACTTTTCCTCCAGCGCGGCGACAAGCTTGGCAAAGCGGCGCGAAGCGATGATGTCGGCCGGATTGGGAATGCGCGGCTCGGCATCGAGGAAGAAGAGGTTGGGCTGACCGGTGTCGATGACGGCCTCGTCGATCGACATCTGATCGGAAAGCACGGCGTACAGGCCACCGGCATGGCGAATGCCCAGCAGGTTGGCAAGCGTACGGTGGCGCATATCGCACTCGACGAGCAGAACACTCTTGCCACTGGTTGCGATGGCCTGAGCCAGGTTGAGCGCGATGGTGGACTTGCCCTCGTTGGGAATGGAGGATGTCACCGTAATGGACTTGATGGGCGTATCGACGCTCGCAAAGCGAATGTTGGCGAGCAGCGTCTTGGCTGCATTGTTAAAGGCGAGGGTATCGCCGGATTTCTTCTTACGGGCCATGGATTACTTACCGCCCTTCACAACGGGGAAACGACCGATAACGGGCACGCCGAGCAGCTCGACGGCATCATCGACGGAACGAACACGCGTGTTGAGCATGTCGAGCAGCACAACGATCGCAACAGCGACAAACAGACCGGCCAGAGCGGCAACCGCGATATAGAGTTTGCGGTTGGGGCCGCTGGGCTGGGTGGGAACCTTTGCCTTGTCGATGACGTTGACGGCCTGGGCGGCGTCAACGTCCTGGGCCACGGTGGAAACCGAGTTGGCCATGGCGTTGGCGACGGCGGCAGCACCATCGGGGCTGGCACCGGTCACGGACAGCGAGATAACACGGGTCGTGGTCTCGCTCGTAACGCTCACCTTATAGTCGTTCAGGTTAGAAAGGCCCAGCTCCTTGGCGGCGCCGCTCTTAACGCTGTCGCTATCGAGCAGCGTGGCGATGTCGTTGGAGAGCATCTGGCTCGCCGACAGATCGTTGTAGTAGCTCGTCTGGCTACCATCGGTCTTGGCGAGAATGTACATGCTCGTCGTGGCGGTGTAGGTGTTGTCCATCATGGTAAAGGACACGACACCCATGGCGATCGCGCAGACCACCGGGAGGGCGATGACCAGCTTGAGGTGCTTTTTAAGCAGCTGGAACAGTTCGAGAAGGGTCATGCAGCTTGCCTTTCATTTCCCTAGTTCGTATCGACAAAACTGCTCGTATAATATCGCATCTTTCCGCCAAGTCCGAACTCTATACATAAGATACAGCGCCCGTATGTAAGTTGCGCAACAACAACGCCGCATCGGAGACTCCGATACGGCGCCAATGTCCAGTTAATTTGCCATGTCGCTACGCGAACAGCTCCTCCTGTTGCACGGGAAACGTCACCGTGATGGTGGTCCCCACGCCCGGCTCGCTCGACAGGTCAATCGCGGCGTGATGGTACAGGGCGGCGTGCTTGACGATCGCCAAGCCCAGACCGGTTCCACCGCGCGCCTTGGAACGGCTCTTATCCACGCGGTAGAAGCGCTCGAACACTTTGCCCTGCTCCTCGGGCGCAATACCAATGCCAGTATCGGCAACCGACAGATACGGATGTCCCTCATCGTTGGTCCCGCAGCGCAACGTGGCCGTACCTCCCGGCCGGTTGTAGCGAATAGCATTGCTTGCCAGGTTATAGATCAACTCATCGATCAGGCGCGACACGCCCTCGATCACCACGGGACTCGCCTCGTGTCCAATGCTCACATTCGACTGCCGGGCAACCTGCTCAAGACGCTGCTCCACCGTCAAGATGGCACGGGAGAGCTCGATGGGCTCCGTTGATCCAATGGGCACTGCCTCGCCCTCGGCCGCCCGCTCTGCCTCGTCCAAGTTGGAAAGCGTAAGAATGTCGTTGACGAGCGCCGCCAGACGGCCCGCCTCGCGATAGATGCGACCGCCAAAGTTGCGCAGGTCATCCTCGCCCTCGACCATACCGTTTGCAATAAGCTCGGCATAGCCCGAGATCGCGGTAAGCGGGGTCTTGAGCTCGTGGGTGATATTTGCCGTGAACTCACGACGCATGCGATCGTTATCCGCCAGCACCGCCATCTGGCGCTTGAGCTCTTGGCGCTGCGACTCGATGCGCTCGAGCATGGGGACCATCTCGGCATAGGCATGCTCATAGCTACGGCGCGGGTGGTCCAGATTCACCTCTTGCAGTGGCGC
>CAKUHK010000115.1:0-3941 GCA_934655965.1 uncultured Collinsella sp. | reverse complement strand
CACAAAAGGAACGTCCCCAAATGCCAGATTTGATGCTGATGTTTTGGCAACGTCAGCGAAAACGACCCTAAGCGAGCAAGGTGACGTGAAATGAAAGGGCGCTGACCTTCTGGTCGCGCCCTTGAAATTGAACGTCAGATTGCCGCTTAGGATCGTTTGCAGCGTCGAGCCGTTACGCGGTTTGGCAAAACCGCGTAACTACAAAGCTTCGAGCGCAGCAGCAATGCGCTTCATGGCGGCGTTGGCGGCTGCTTGGTCGGGGGCTTCGGCCAGGACGCGGATCACCGACTCGGTTCCGCTCTTGCGCACGAGCACGCGGCCCTCGCCTGCCAACGAAGCCTCGGCCTCGGCGATGGCGTTCTGCACGCCCATGCTGTCGAGTGCAGCGTCCTTGTCGGCCACGCGCACGGCGACCTGCGCCTGCGGCAGCAGCTTGCACGGAGCCGTGAGCTGCGAGAGCGTCTCGCGCTCGGCGCGAATCACTTCCATCACGCGCAGCGAAGTCATAATGCCGTCGCCCGTGCGCTCGATATCGCCAAAGATCGTGTGGCCCGTCTGCTCGCCGCCCAGGCTGTAGCCGCCATCGCGCATCTTGGCATACACGTGGCGGTCGCCCACGCCACTGGTCACGGCACTTAAGCCGGCAAGCTCCAGCGATTTGACCAGGCCAAAGTTGCTGGCGATCGTCGGCACCACGGTACCGCCCGAAAGGCGACCGTGCTTGTTCAGATACACACCGCACACATACAGAATCTGGTCGCCGTCGACCACGCGACCGCGCTCGTCCACGGCCAGGCAGCGGTCGGCATCGCCGTCATAGGCAAAGCCAACGTCCAGGCCCTGCTCCACCACGTGGCGTTGCAGGCGCTCCATATGCGTGGAACCGCAGTCGACGTTAATGTTAAAGCCATCGGGCGCGGCGTTAATCACGCGCACGTCGGCGCCCAGAGCATCGAACACCGGCTTGGCCACCGAGGACGCCGAGCCGTTGGCGCAGTCCAGGCCAATCTTGACGCCCTGCAGCGAAAAGTTCGCGCTGGCGATGAGCGAGGCAATGTAGCGGTTACGGCCCTGCATGTAGTCCACCGTGGCGCCAATGTGGTTGCCCGTGGCCAGCGGCACCTCGCTCTTGCCATCGATGTAATCCTCGATGAGCTCCAGCACATCCTCGTCCATCTTAAAGCCGTCGCTGTTGACGAGCTTAATTCCGTTATCGCAAAACGGGTTGTGGCTCGCGCTGATCATGATGCCGCAATCGAAGCAGCCCTCCACGGTCTGATGCGCCACGCCCGGCGTCGGGATGACGTGCAGCATGTAGGCATCTGCACCGCTCGCGACCAGACCGCTCACCAGTGCCGCCTCGAACATGTAGCTCGAACGACGCGTGTCCTTACCCACGATCACGCGTGCCTTAGCACTGCGATTGGCGCCGTAATACCAGCCCACAAAGCGGCCGATCTTGTACGCATGCTCCACGGTCAGCCCAACGTTGGCCTCGCCGCGAAAGCCGTCGGTGCCAAAGTATTTCATAAGAGGTCCTCTCTATAGACGAAGGCGCGCCGCCAAAGCAACGCGCCGCCAGCCCATTATCCTTTAAAGCAACCGCAGGGGCTATACCGTCAGGAACATCATCACGATGATCATGGCAAAGCCGATCAGGTCGGTCGGCAAAAACACCGTGCCCAGCATAACCGCGCTGGTAATGGTTGCCGACACCGGCTCCACGGTTCCGATCAGGCTCGCGCGCACCGAACCGATGTCCTTAACGCCCTGCATATAGAGCATGTACGCCAAGAACGAGCCCACGATCACAAACACCGCAAGCGCCTCGATACCGGCAGCGTCGAGCGCCGGCATATGAGCCCACGGCTGAACCACGGCACACGAAACCACGCCCGCCGTGAGCATGGCAGAGCCCGTAACGATGGGGCTGCCGTATTCGGGCAGGATCTTGGCCGGAATCACCGCCATGCAGGTGGCACTGACCGCGCACATAAGGCCCGCGACCAGGCCGAGCGGCGAGATGCTCAGGCTGGTGGGGTCGCCGCCGGTTGCGATCAAAAACGTACCGCCCAGAGCCAGGCCAATACCGATAACCTCGCGCGTGCGCGGCCTGCGGCGGTCGGTAACGCAGGTGTATCCCATAATGATGACCAGCTGCAGGCACTGAAGCACCGTCGCGGTTCCGGCATTGGTCAGGCGCACGGCCGAAAGATAACAAAACTGATTGAACAGCAGGCCAAAGGCGGTAAAGAGCAGCAACTGCTTGCGGTCGGCAGGCGTGGTCCACAGCTTGACCAGGCGCGCACGATCGCGCGTGACGACCACGACCATAAACAGCAGACCGGCGAGAATCTGGCGTACGCTCATGAGCCACAGGGTATCGACGTGGAAGGTATCGAACAGAAAACTCGCGCTAGTGCCCGAGAAGCCCCAAAACGAACCACCCACCAGCGTGGCCAGAACGCCCGTGATCATCTTGCGCGTCTGGGCATCGTTGAGGCGATCGCGCCAGGCGCGACGCGTGCTGCGGCTCAGCTCGTCGGTTCCCTCCGGAACGACAAAATCGGACGCCGCCGTCATCGGCACCGAGGGCTTCTCGCCTGTATGCTGCGCCGATCGCTCCTGTTTCATTCCACTCCCCCGAAATCAATTGGCAACAAAGCGCTCAAACTGTAGCACGACTATTGGTATGAAAAAGCGGATGTTTTAGAACATCTACGAGCGTCCAAATTGTGGGGACGAAAGGCGCGGGCAAGCTATGGCGAGCGGTTCTAATTGTCCGAGGCGTAGGGGCCGGTATGGTCGCCCTCGGCGCCAGCGTCGTCGGAGTCGCCCTCGTCGGCGGAATCGCCACCGGCGCCGCTCTGCTCCTCCTGCTCGCGGCGACGTTTTTCGCGAATCTGCTCCACGGCAGCACGCAGGGCGGCCTCGTCCTCGGCACGTGCCACGTCTTGCGTGGTCTTAACCATATGGCGAATCTCGAGCACCAGCAGCACGATCAGCGGCACCACGATAAGCGGAAAGAACAGCAGCGGATTGGTGAGCAGCGACACCACCACGCCCAGGCCTGCCGAGACAAAGACCACGCGGCCCACCACGTCGGCGGCGGGCACGGGCGCGGCGTCCTCGACCGGATTGGCATCGCCCTTGGTGTGGTAGACCGGCAAGCCGTCAGCCGCGGCATCCACGGCCACGATGCGATGCGTGTTGAGCGAACCCTCCAGCACGTCATCGGACGAATGGAAGGTGATGATATCGCCCACCTGGTAGGCCTGGCTGTTGTCGGTATCGACGACGATAAACGAATGCACGGGAATCGTCGGCTCCATCGAGCCGGTCAGCGTGCGCATAAAGCCGTAGCCCATGATGGTGGGAATCTCACCGGCGGGCGTGAACACCGTGCGCAGCAACACCACGAAGGCAACCAGGATCACCACGGTCGCCAGCACGTTGATCACGCGGAGCACGTGCTTCATCACTTGTCGGCGTCCTTTGCGGAAGTCTCGGGGTCGGCAGCGTCATCGACCTCGGCGGTATCCGCTGCAGGAGCGTCGCCCTCGCCAGCAGCAACCTCATCGGCATCTCCGCGCAGGCGGGCCAGCAGATAGCGCGACAGGCTGTTGCCCTCGGCACGACGCTCGGCGCGGGCGCGATCGCGCACGGCCTGCTCCAGCTCGTGCGCCAGCGAATCCAGGCGCTGCTGCATCTCCGCGCGAGCAGCCTCGACCTCGCGCTCGCAAGCGGCCCTGGCGGCGGCAACTTCTTGATCAATGCGTTCCCCCGCCTCGACCTCGGCCGCGTCAATGCGAGCATCGGCGTCGGCACGAGCCTCCTCAGCAGCACGCGTGGCAGCATCGCGCTCGGCGACAGCGGCGGCAATTTTCTCGTTGGCATCCACCGCAGCCTGCTCAACGGCAGAATCGGCTGCAGCGCGGGCG
>CAKUHK010000114.1:0-4173 GCA_934655965.1 uncultured Collinsella sp. | reverse complement strand
AACCCTCGGGGAACTTGATGTTTGCCATGAGCATCTCCTTTGCATCGCGGGTCGATAAGCCGAGTATCGCCCACGCGAAGGCCATGCGGGAGCGAGCGCGCCAAACCCGACACTTCTTTTCGCGCCCGCAACCCGCCGCCGCCCCGCCCCTGACACTTCCTGATACCTGCCAAAAAGGGACAGGTTTATTTTGGTCGGTTTTATCTGGGCAAACGCTGACGATAGGCAGCCGGCGTGCAGCCATAGCGCTCGGCAAACTTTTTGTAGAAGAAACTCATGTTGGCATAGCCCGCCTCACGCGCCGCGGCTTCTGCAGTGGCGCCGGCTTCGAGCAGTGCCGCCGCGCGCGCCAGGCGGCTCTCCTGCACCAGCTGCATAAACGTGCGACCTGTCTGCCGTTTGAGCAGCGCGCTTGCGTAGTTGGGACTCAGGTGCAGATGGCGGGCCACGTCGTCGAGCGTGCAGTCGCGGGCATGGCGCTCGATGTAGCCCATCGCCGCCGCAACTTGCGCCGATGGCAGCGCGGGTGCATCCGTTTGCAGCAGGCCGGCTTCGTAGCTTTGCATGAGCTCAACCAGCAGCAGCTCGAACAGCCTCGAGACAATCTGGGGGCTCGCCGGCGTGGGGTCCAGGCGCTCGCACAGCATCTCCTGCATGTAGCGGCGCACGCGGCGGCTGCCGCCCGTGTGGAAATGCACGTGACCGCGGTGGTCGGTTTCATCATTGAGGGCGTTGAGCAGAAAGCTCGAGACCGCGCTTGTGGGCGAAAGGCTTTGCTCCAGGCTGCGGCCGAGCATTGGCCGCGAAATGATGACGCTCAGCATAATGTCGCGCTCGCCAAGCTCGCCTACGGCATGCGGGCAGGCGGCATCGAGCAGGAGCACCTCGTTTTGAGCAAGCGTGAGCGCCACACCGTTGACGACTTGCGGCGCTCGTCCTCGATAGACATAGCTGATTTCGACATAATCGTGCACGTGTTCCGGCACAGGATTGAAGCGCGAATTGCGTACGATCGACAGGCCTTCGGGCATACCTTCTTGTCGCAGGGCGAGCGTTGGGTTGCCGATTTTGCGGATATGTCGACCATCGACATCTGCTTGATTAGCTTGGCCGAGTGCATCGCTCCAGTCGTAATGGGCACCCGCACGGTAGGCGCTCTCACTGTCGGTCAGTTCGAGCAGCAGGTTATCTAGACGCGTGAGCTCCATAGTGCACCCATCGTTGATTCGGTCATATTCTGCCGTGGTTTTGATATTAGCAGGACGACGCGCTCGGCGTACTCTGACTTCAATGGATTTGAAAGGTTGGTTTTGGAGGAGTGGGTATGGCGGCGTATTTTGAGCAGGTGCTTGGCGGCACCTACGACAACCATGTGCTTCCGTTCTTGTGGCTCAAGGGCGAGGCGCGCGAGACAATCACCAAGTATTTGGAGCAGATTGCCGGCGCGGATATCCGCGAAGTCTGCCTCGAGTCGCGCACGCATCCCGATTTCTGTCACGACGGCTGGTGGTCCGACCTGTGGTTTATTATCGACGAGTGCAAGCGTCTGGGATTGAAGATCTGGCTGCTCGACGACGCGCACTTCCCCACGGGCTATGCCAATGGCGCGCTCGAAGGCGAGGGCGTCGACCCCGCGCTCAAGAAGACCGTGCTCAAGCATCGCACGATTACGGTTGTTGGGCCTCAACCGTCCACGACTATCAAGCTCGGCAATCTCATGGATCCCACAGAGCGTTTTATGGGTGCGGCGGCTTTTGATGCCGCCGGTGCACCGCTCGACCTTGCGCTCGTTGTTGAGCATGACGACGAGAGCATCCCTGCCCGCCTGCGTTTTGACGCTCCCGCTGGCGTTACCACGATTGAGCTCTACGTCACCAGCCAAAAGATCGGGTTTCGCGACGAGTACATCAACATGGTCGATGCCGCCTCATGCCGCATGCTGATCGATGCCGTCTACGAGCCCACATTTGAGCATCTGGGCGACGAGTTCGGCAAGACCATCCTGGGCTTCTTTACCGATGAGCCCGGCTTTATGAACGAGAAGGGCACCACGCTTGACGATGCTTCTACCAGCAGCTTTATCGGGCGAGGCGACCTAGCGCTGCCGTGGTCGGACGAGCTTGCCCGCCGCCTGCGCGATACGCTTGGCGAGGGCTGGCTCACCGAGCTGCACGGCCTTTGGACGCGCGAAACGGACGGTGCCCGCGCTCGACACGTCTACATGGACATTGCCACGCAGCTCTACCGCAGCTGCTTTGACGAGCAGATCGGCGATTGGTGCCGCGCGCACGGCGTCATGCACATTGGCCACGTGATCGAGGACAAGAGTTGCCACACACGTCTGGGCCAGGGCGCGGGACACTACTTCCGCGCGGTCGCGGGGCAGGACATGGCGGGCATCGATGTTGTCATCAATCAGCTCGTCCCCGGCGTCGACCGTGGGCACTACAGCTACTTCCATGGCGCGTGGAACATGGAGTTCTTTACCTACGCGCTTGCCAAGTTGGGGTCTTCGGCCGCGCGCCTCGACCCCAAAAAGCAGGGGCGTTGCATGGCCGAGGTCTTTGGCGCCTTTGGCTGGCACGAGGGCCTGCGCGAGATGAAATGGATTGCCGACCATATGCTCGTCCGCGGTATTAACTGGTTTACGCCACACGCGTTTAGTATGGCGCCCTTCCCCGATTGGGACTGCCCACCGCATTTTTACGCGCACGGCAACAACCCGCAATGGCCGCACTTTGGCCAGCTCATGCGCTATATGAATCGCACGGCAACGCTCCTTTCGAGAGGCAACGCCGCTCGCCCCGTCGCCATTCTGTACCATGCCGATGCCGAATGGGCCGGCAACGCCATGCCCATCGAGCGCGTAGCGGCCGAGCTCACACGGGCGCAGATTGACTTTGATTTTGTGCCGGCAGAGGCTTTTGAGGATGAGGGGCGTTACGAGGTTTCGATTGCCGATGGAACGCTTGCCGTTAATGGCTGCCGCTATCAGGCGTTTGTTATGCCCGGGGCGTCGTTTACTGGAGCTGCTACGGCGGAGGCGGCGAGACGCATGATGGCGGCGGGCGTTATGGTGCTTGCCGTCGACAAGGTGCCGAGTGCGCTCTATGACGCGGATGGCGCGGCCGAGCTGGACGGGCTTACGGCGACGCCGCTTGCCGGCGTGGCGGACGTGCTGGCAGCCGCGGGACTGCAGACCGTTGTGACCGATACGCCGCAGCCCTGGCTGCGCGCACTGCGCTACGAGCGTGCGGGCGAGACCTATGTGATGCTAGTCAACGAGCATCCGCGTGAGAGCATTCGCTGCACGGTTGCACTTGCTCGAGGCGAGCGCCTGCGTGGCACGCGCCTCGACCTGCTGAACGGTACCGAGCCCGTTGCGTTTGACGGCGTGTTGGAGCTGGAGCCGGCCGAGAGCTGCGTTGTCGTTTTGGAGGCAAACGGCGAAGTCGAGTCCGATAGCTGCGCGGACACGAGCGCAGGCGCGGATAGTGCGCTCATCCTCAACATCGACGGCCCGTGGACCGTCGCCCTCTCCCCCGCCGGCAGCGACGGAACCTTTGGCGAGCCGCAAAAGCTCGAGGGCTTGTGCGATCTCACGGCCGAGCTGTTCGCCGGCACCTGCGGCACGCACCGCTACCACACGTCGTTCGAGCTGGCGGACAACCTTGCCGACACCGCGATCGACCTGGGAGATGTCTACGAAACTGCAACGCTCACGCTCGATGGACGCCCGCTCGGCACACGAATCTGCCCGCCCTATCGATTCGCCACCGGCCCACTTACCGTCGGCACGCACGAACTCACCATCGACGTCATCAACACGCTCGACCACGCGATTCCCGACATCTTCGCCCTCACCGAGCCCGTCGCGCCCAGCGGCGTCCTCGGCCCCGTTACCCTTTGCGGGCAAAACCTGCCAAAATAACCCTGTCCCTTTTTGGTCGGTTTAGTGAGTGCGGGAGTTCGCATGGATATCAAACGCAAGATTTCCGAGGCGCAGGGCCTTACCCCCACCGAACAGCAACTCGGCATCTCGGCCCTTGCCATGGGCGAGGAAATCCGTGGGCTGTCCATTAAGGAGTTTGCTGCCCGCACCAACGTTTCGGTCGCGAGCGTGCACCGCTTTTGCAAAAAGCTCGGCCTCGAGGGCTTTAAGGACCTCAAGGT
>CAKUHK010000113.1:0-4286 GCA_934655965.1 uncultured Collinsella sp. | reverse complement strand
ATGGAGCGGACAACGGGGCTCGAACCCGCGACCCCAACCTTGGCAAGGTTGTGCTCTACCAACTGAGCCATGTCCGCATATGTAAAACAAAACGGGCGCCGGAGCGCCCGGATGTTGCCTGGAGGCGAAGCCCGGATTCGAACCGGGGGTAAAGGCTTTGCAGGCCTCTGCCTTACCACTTGGCCACTTCGCCGAAAAAGGACCGCCTAAACGGTCCGGAAATGCAATGGAGCGGACAACGGGGCTCGAACCCGCGACCCCAACCTTGGCAAGGTTGTGCTCTACCAACTGAGCCATGTCCGCTTGCGGGTTATTAATTTACGCGAGTTGCCCAAAAGACGCAAGTACTTTTTTCAAAAAAGTTGCTCAAAGCAAGTTCACAAAGGTAAATAACGCCGAGCCAAGACGCTAGGCACACGATTCCAATGCTCCGCTAAACAACTTCACCATCCGCACGCGCGTGCCGGCGCCGTCTGTACGACGAGCGACCTCCACGTTATCGACGAGCATGCGCATAAGCTTGATACCGCGTCCGCGCTCCTCGGATGTAACCGGTTCGCTTGCCCTGTCGATAGAATAGCCGGCACCCCGATCAAGCACCTCGATCACAACACGATCGCCATAGGCTTGAACTGTCAGGATGCAGCCGATACCGCCCGCATGGTCATACGCGTTGCCCAAGGCCTCCCCCGATGCCAACGCAACGTCGTAGCGCTCGTCACGACGCAGAGGAAGCGATTCAAGCAACTCGGCAATGCGATGCCGGTAGTACGGAAGATTCTCGATACCCTGGCGCACCTCGACGCTCTTGCTCCAACGCGGCAACTCCCCCACCGGAATGGCGGGAATCGACTCCCGCGCCGGGCCCGCAACATGAAGGATGTCGACAAGTCGGGCAATCTCCAAAAAGCGAACGACCTCATCGGATGCGTTAACGAGCGAAAGCAGCCCCTCTCGCCTCATGAGTTCACGGGCACGTGTGAGCAAAAACGCCAAACCTGTCGAATCGATAAAGCCCACAGCCTGGCAATTGATGACAACGCGACGCACGCCGCGGTCGATCAAAGCATCTAACCGCCGGCGCAGCGCAGGCACCGTGGCGATGTCGATATCACCCGGTGGCGTCAAAACCGCTATGTCGTTCCACTCATTCATACGACCATGGTTCCCCAAAAGAGCTCACTCGATGCACACATTTCTGCGGCCGCACGGATTCCGCCTGCCCAGCGTCGTCTATGACCGACCTCGCAGAAACTCAAGGGACACCAATGCGATGTCATCGTCTAACGCCGACTCGGTAAAGCGATCAAGCTCGCCCAAGACCTTACCGCAGATTCCCGATACGCCTTCACCCGAAACGGAGAGCAGAAGATCGCGCAGGCGTTGCTCGCCAAAGAACGCCCCGGAGCGATCGCGCGCCTCAATCGTTCCGTCTGTATACATAAACAGCATGTCGCCAGGAGCGAACGTAAAGGCACCTGTCTCGTACACCATGCTTTCAAAGGCACCGATCACGCCCGATTGACACCCAAGGAGCTCCACTTCTCCCCCTCGAGCCTCTCCGCCGCCAAGCGGTGTCGACGACGGCCTAATGACCATGGTGGGAGGATGCCCCGCCGAGCAATAAGTAGCGCGGCCCGCCTTAAGATCAATCTTGGCAATAAACGCCGTCACAAACGTCTCGACCCTCGAGAAGCCCATGAGCATGCTATTGAGCGAGCGGGCCATACGGGCAGGCCCCGCCCCCTCCCAGGCATAGGCAGTCAGCGCCGTCTTGACGAGGGCCGACATCGACGCAGCCTCAATACCCTTGCCGGATACATCACCCAAAATCATTACGGCGCAGTCGTCGGGAAGACGAACAAGCGTGTAAAAATCGCCGCCGACCAACGCCGAATTCGTTGCCGATAGGTATACCGAATCGGTTGCGATACCTGGAACGTCGCCGAGCGAATTTCTCATGCCGATCTGAAGTGTCTGGGCGATATGGCGCTCCTCGCGCTTTTGAGACTCGCCCTCATAGATCAACTCAAAGTCGTGTGCCAAATGCACCATGTAATCGTATTCGAGGTCATCAATGGGCTCCTGGCTGCCATCGCGGAGCAGCAAAGCGCGCGTCGTCGGCCCCTTGGCGACATCTGCGGGAACGATTGTCTCGTTGCTTCGCTTGCCATCCGCCTCCGAGCGATAGCGTCCCGCCTCGATTCCTGAGTCGACATAAAGTCCCTGGCACGGCAGGCCGTGGGCCCGCAACCATGCGCCCATAGGCGTGGACTCGTCTACACGCGTCAAACGCACGTGTTTAAGGTCGTCGGCACTCGTTCCACCAAGCACCGATGTCTCGAACGTATCGGAAGTTGTTCCCAGGCGCGCAGCTGGTGCCGTAGTGGAAAAGAAGAGCGACTCCGGATCGCCCGGCAACGCCACACGACTACCGCCCTCAAAATCGATGACGTAGGTTTCGAGGCCTGCATCGTACTCGACGGGGCAGAAATGGCAATTGAGCACGGCGCAGATTTCGGACGACACCGCGCGCGAGGCGGAAACAGGATCATCGAGATAGGTAAACAACTCGTCGCGCAGCACATTGAGCGAGCGGCCAAGCTCTGCCGTACGACGCGAGCGCAGACTCGATGCCATGCCGACCAGTTGAATGGAAAGATAATCACAGATGACCTCGAGCACGTTGACGTCATAGGCAAGCGGCGCCTGCGGGCGTTTCCAGCCGACCTCTAGCACGCCAAGGACCTGCGTGCCGTAAAACACGGGAAGGCAGATCTCGCTGCGGTATGGAGGCATGTCCTGAACGCGAAGTAGGTGCTTAGAGCGATTGTCCAGATCCATGAACATACCCGAGGCGACCCGATCACCCTCAAGATCCTGCTGAATCGACAAGCGGCAAGCGCGCGATTCGCGAAGCACGTACGTCGGTATGCCCGCGCCATACGGCATGAACTCGGGTAGATAGCTATCCTGCAGTTCCTTGGATACGCCTCGGAGCTTAAACCCGCCGCTCTCAGAAAAATAGATAGCGGCGCCCGATGCATCGAGCGTTCCAACAAGCTGATTCAAAACGGTATCGAGCAGGCTGGGAAGCTCATCGGAGCCAACGGTGCTCATAATGACCGAAAGCGTGCCCGAGAGGCGCTTATTCGCCACTCTGAGCTCCGACAGCGCACGCTTAAGCTGACGATCGTGGGAATACTGCTCTTCGATGCTGTGAAGTGCCACAAGGACACGCGGCGCACGGCGTCCAAAGATGCGCGGAGGCGTGACGGAACCCGCGCGAACCAGGACAGGAATAAAGGAACCGTCGCTCAGTTTGAGCATCAGCTCGCTCTCGGAGCCATCGGTCTCAAACGGCAGTCGATGTTCGGTCGCACGCTCAAAGGCAGATGAGTACAGCACGTCTTTAACGTCGCCATTGATGACGTCGGCGCGCTCCTCGCACATCAAGTCGAGCAAACGATTATTCACATGCAAAATGGTTCCGTCGAGCTCGCAGATGATGACCGCATCGCTCGTAATTTCGACCAACTGGGCAACGTCTGCCCACTCGTTGCGCTCAAGCGTTTCCATCGTGAACCTCACCGTCTATCGGTAACAAAAAAGCCTCCGAAGAGGCTTCTCAAATGCGATGGTGTCGGAGGCGGGACTTGAACCCGCATGACCAAAAAGCGGTCACTAGCACCTCAAGCTAGCGCGTCTGCCAATTCCGCCACTCCGACATGCTATGTTGTTGATTCGCGGTTCGTTTTGTTGGACCCGCGCGTTCAACGAGGTAGATAATAACCTATGATTCGAGAACTGTGCAAGCACTTTTTTGAAAAAAGTTTTCGAATTTGTGAATGCGCTGGTAGATGTTTATGTCCGGGTCGGAATGGGGTAGCTTCCCAACGCGTCCTCGGGCATGCGGTACATTTTGATTCGCGCTTCGCGCTACAAAATGTACCGCCCCCTGCGGAATGCGTTGGGAAGCTACCCCATTCCGACCCTACAACCACGTACTCCAAGTACGATTCTCAAACGTATTCTGGGGCTGAATAGAAGTTTGTGGCTCGGCAAAACCGAGCCCTTATATAAGGAGGCCGGAGCTTAAGCTCCGGCCTCGCTAAATTCTTATTAGATTAAGTGAGCGATCAGGGAATCGCACTCCCCCTGCCTCGTTAACGCAGGGCCCGCCCTGGAGTTAGTTTTCAGAACACTCCGCAGGACGCAAGAGACCCCCGCCGCACGAAGTGCGCAGCGGGGGTCTCTTGCATGTCCGAGGACGTTCTGAAAACTAA
>CAKUHK010000112.1:0-4406 GCA_934655965.1 uncultured Collinsella sp. | reverse complement strand
TAGGAGAACTGGTGCAGGCGGGGCAGCGACAGGGCGCCCTTGGTGCCGCCGATAAAGTAGGCGTCGGCGTCGAAGGGGCGGTACTGCGGATCCTCGCGAGCGGTGGCCTCCCAGTTCCAAGGGCTGGCGGTGGCGTCGGAGATGGTCATGCTCGCAAGCGCGCCATCGGCAAAACGGACGTTGACCACAGCGGAGTCCTCGGTCTCAAAACCGCGGGCGGCGCTGGATTGCATGCCCTGGACGGCAACGGGCTCGCCCAGCAGGTAGCGGAGCAGGTCGACGTCGTGCACCAGGTTGACCAGGATCGGGCCGGCACCCTTCTTGCGGCGCCACTCGACATCGAAGTACTCGTCATTCTTATAGATCATGTAGTGGAAGCTCGACACGGTGAGCTTGCCCAGTTCGCCGGACTCGATGATCTCCTTGGCCTTGTTGACGAAGGGGTTGTGGCGACGGTGCTGGCCCACGAGCACGGGCACGCCGGCGGTCTCGGCCTCGGCGGCGAAGGCCTGGGCATCCTCGAGGTCGTTGGAGATCGGCTTTTCGACCAGCGGCACGATGTTGCGCTTTACGGCCTCGCGGGCAACGCCCAGATGCAGGTCGTTGGGGGTGGCGATGATGACGGCCTCGGGCTTGACCTCGTCCATCATCTGGGCGGGATCGGTAAAGAACGGCACGCCGGCGGCCTCGGCCGTGGCGCGGGCGCCCTCAAAGGCGTCGGCGATGGCGACGAGCTCGGCCTCGGGCTCCTCGGTGACAAAGCGGATGTGGTTGCGGCCCATGGCGCCGGCGCCGATGACGGCAATGCGGACGGGGTTGAGCTCAGACATTTCGACTCCTTAATGGTGGTGGCGGTGGAATGCGGCAAGGGGGCGGCCCTTGCCGCATCAAGCAAAACTAAGCGGACTTCTTCTTGCTGTCGGAGACCATCATGTAGACGGTGAGCACGACGGCGATGGCGGCGATCACGATGGCGCCGTAGAAGGACTGCTGGTAGGCGGCGCTGCCGGCCTCGGCGTGATACAGCACGGCGGTGATGGGCTGGCTGATCCAGGTGGAAGCGGCGTAGCCCAGGAACATGATGCCGTAGTTGACGCCGATGTTGCTGGTGCCGAAGGCGCCACCGGTGAGCGGCGGGTAGATGACGAGCAGGGCGCCAAAGCTAAAGCCGAGCAGGGCGAGCGCCACGAAGAACATGCTCTGCGTAAAGCTCATCGACATGATGACGAGCGCGACGATGGTGACGACAAGGCTGATGAGCAGCGACTTGTAGGCGCCGATCTTGTCGATGATCTGGCCAAAGGACAGGCGGCCGACCAGGTTGGCGCAGGTGTTGACGGAGACGACCACGCCGCCGAGGGCGACGGCTGCGGCGCTCGTGGGGTCGGCGAAGAGCTGGACGGCGGCGATGGAGGCAACCTTGCCGACGAGCAGGGTGCCGGCGGTGGCGGCGAAGGCGAAGGTGATGATGAGGACCCAGAAGCGCGGGGTCTTGACCATCTCGCCCGGGGTGAGGTCGCCGAAGGTGCCGGCGTGCGCGCCGCCCTTGGGGGCCTCGAAGCCCTCGGGCAGCCAACCGGCCTCGGGGGCCTTCAGGAACAGGGCGGAGACGGCGATCATCACAAAGAAGATGACGCCGAGCGCCTTCAACGCGCCAAAGATGCCAAGGCTCGGGATGAGTAGCGAGGCGAGCACCGGGGACAACACGGCGGGGCCGGCGGTCGAGGCGGCCAGGGTGATGCCGGAGGCGAGGCCCTTCTTGTCGATGAACCACTTCTGACCCGTGGTGAGCGCTGGGTTGTAGCCCAGGCCGTTGCCGACGGCGGCGACGAGCGAGAACCACAGGTAGAACTGCCATGGCTCGGTGACGGTGCCGGACATGAACCAGCCCACGCCGTAGCACACGGCGGCGGCGATCACGACGTTGCGGGGGCCGATCTTATCGGAGATGCGGCCGGCGAAGATGCCCGTAACGGCCATGATGGTCTGAAAGACCGGGAAAGCCCAGGTAAGGGCGCTGGACCACTCGGGGTAGACGGCGAGCAGGTTCTTGCTCACGACGGAATACAGCGCGATGGAGCTGATGAAGAACATGGTGACGCACGCGGCGGAAAGCACGACGGCGCGACCCTTGTTGGAGTTGGTGGAAGCCATTGGACTCTTTCTAATCGATGCGGGGAGGGGAGGGGTTTGCCCCATGCCCCTCTCTACCGGGCTGGTTTACTGGTCGGTCGGCTTAGCGACGCCGGACTCATCGGACCAGAGCTCGACACCCTTGTTCTTAAGGTAGTTGTCGGCGTATGCGCGACGGCCGCCGGGCTTGGCGGTGAGGTCGCCCATCATGTTGGAGAAACCGCCATCGACCTTGATGGCGTCGCCGGTGGTAAAGTCCGAGCGCTTGGACGCCAGGAACATGACGGCGTTGGCGATATCGCTGACCTCGCCGATGCGGCGCGTGGCGATCAGGCGGCTGCGGCTCTTCTCGACCTCGGGGTCGGCGTAGAAGTTGGCCGACATGGGGGTCTTGACGAAGCAGGGCTCGACGCAGTTGGAGCGAACGCCATACGGGCCCCACTCGGCGGCGAGCATCTTGGACATCATGTTGACGCCGGCCTTGGTGGAGCTGTACACGCCCGAGAACGTCTCGGGGGAGTGGCTGGCGACGGTGGAGATGTGCACCAGGCGACCCTGGCCGGCCTTGATCATCTCGCGACCAAAGCGCTGCGAGGTGATGAAATAGCCGGTGAGGTTGACGTTGAGCACCTGCTCCCAGTCGCTCAGCGGCAGGTCCTCCATAGCGGCGAAGCGCAGGATGCCGGCGGTGTTGACGAGGACGTCGACGCGGCCGAAGTTGGCGATGGTAGCGTCGACGGCGGCCTGAACCTCGGCCTCGTCGGTTGCGTTCATCTTGTAGCCCTCGGCGTGGATGCCAAACTCGGCAGCGAGGTCGGCGGCAGCGGCCTTGACCTTCTCCTCATCCAGGTCGAGCATGACGACGTTGGCGCCATTGCGGGCGAACTCGCGGCAGATCTCGGCGCCCATACCGCCGAGTGCGCCGGTCACGGCGCAGACATCGCCCTCGAGCTTAAGCCAATTGCTCATAGGAACTTCCCTTCTTGTGCCTCCCAGTGGGTCGCTCCCATTAACCGACCCACGTGGTTTTCGCTGGTTATCGTATGCTTTGCGTTTGCGCAGGTGAATTGCATATTTGTTAGAATGGCGTTAACTGTAGGTTTACACCTTGCGATGCAGTTTGTTCTCAATTGAGTGCGTGACCTGCGAAAACGACCCCCTGCGGCAGCGTGTGGCCGTACGTGCGAAAACGGAGAGATGACGTGTACGATCGACGACTTGAGGCCATATCGGCCGCTGCGGAGCTGGGAAGCTTCTCGCGTGCGGCGGCAAAATTGCGCGTATCGACGCCGGCGCTCGTCAAACAGGTGTCGGGGTTCGAGGCCGAGTTCGGTATTACGCTGTTCGAGCGCTCGCATTCGGGCGTCAAGGTGACGCCGGCGGGCGCGCTGTTAGTGGACGACGCGCGCTCGATCATGCGCCAGTCCGAGGATGCCCTGCGCCGTGCCCGACGCGCGGCGGGCGATGGCGGTGCGGTGCGTCTAGGCGTGTCGATGATGTGCCCGGGCCGTCAGACGCTTTCGATGTGGACGGGCGTGCACGAGCTGGAGCCGTCGCTGCGCTTTGAGATTGTGCCGGTGAGCGACCTGTACGACGAGCGCGAGACCGTCATGCGCAGCTTGGGCCGCGAGGTCGATGTGGTGCAGTCGAGTTTTTCGACCCCGCGCTGGGGCGATGCGTGCCAAAAGCTCCTCATCGTCAACGTGCCGTTTTATATCGATGTGCCGCGCACGAGCCCACTTGCGCGCAAGAGCCGCATCACGGTTGCCGACTTGGAAGGCATGCGCCTGCGCGTGCTTCGCCACGGCAACGACGCCATGGACAGTCTGCGCATCGACCTTTTGGCCGACGGCGGCGTGGACGTTATCGACGTCGATAGCTTCGACTTCGCGCTCTTTAACGAGGCCGAGGAAAAGGGCGACGCGGTGCTCACCTGCGGCGCGTGGTCGGGTGTACATCCAGCCTTTGTGGGCGTGCCGTTCCTCTGCGGCCGCGAGGTACCGGTCTACCTGCACTACCCGCTCGAGCCCACCTTACAAGTGCAAAAATTCGTCAACGCCATTGCCCAACTCCTCAAGTAGCTCATTTGGGACGGGGCTTTTTGACTACTTTTGCCGCCCTTACAAAACGAGGTCCTGGCCAAACGGCCAGGACCTCACATACTTTTATTCCGTTTTAAATGACGGGCTAATCGCGCGCAGGAGGGCGCCCCGGGGACGGGCGGGGTATTTCCTCCGCGCGCAGTTTCGCAGCGCGGCGAGAATGTTTGAGCA
>CAKUHK010000111.1:0-4528 GCA_934655965.1 uncultured Collinsella sp. | reverse complement strand
CCGCAATCGTATTGCGCGCCAAACCCCGCTCGACCGCGAGGTAATCGAGATACTCCCCCGCCGCCACGGCGAGCGACGAGGGAGTAGCTTCGGTATATTCCTTGTTCGCCGGCACCCTTAGTCCGTCGCGAGGTTCATGGGCGTCACCTGCAGGCGATCAACGCCCTCGTGCTGGCCAATCGAAGCGCGCACGAACTCTCGGAACAGCGGCTGAGGATTGGTCGGACGGCTCTTAAACTCGGGGTGAGCCTGGGTTGCCACATACCACGGATGCACGTCACGCGGCAGCTCGACCATCTCGACCAGACGCTCGTCGGGCGAAAGACCCGAGATAACCAGGCCGGCATCCTCGAGCTGGTCGCGGAAGGCGTTGTTGAACTCAAAGCGATGACGGTGACGCTCGTAGACAAGCTCCTCGCCATAGGCCTCGCGAGCGAGGGAATCAGCGGCGAGCTTGCACGGATAGGCGCCCAGGCGCATAGTGCCGCCCTTCTCGGTCACGTCCTCCTGCGAGCTCATCAGGTCGATGACGCTAAACGGACCGTCCGGATCGAACTCGGAGGAGCTGGCACCGGCAAGACCGACGACGTTGCGCGCGAACTCGCACACGGCAACCTGCATGCCCAGGCAAATGCCCAGATACGGAATCTTATGCTCGCGAGCAAACTCGGCGGCGAGAATCTTGCCCTCCAGGGCGCGCTTGCCAAAGCCACCGGGAACCAGGATGCCCGACGCGTCGCCCAGCACCTCATTGACGTTTTCGGCCTCGAGGCTCTCGCCGTCGACCAGCTGCACGTCAACGTGGCGATCATAGAACACGCCCGCATGGTGCAGGGCCTCGATAACCGACAGATAGGCATCGGGAAGCTGCGTATACTTGCCCACAACGGCGATCTTGACCTTATCGGCGTGATGGTTGGCATGATTTTGCTTGCGCAGGAACTCGTTCCATTCGCTCATGTCGCGCTCACGCGGATCAAGACCCAGACGCTCGCAAATGCGCAGGTCAAAGTCCTGCTCGGCAAGCAGCTGCGGGACATCGTAGATGCTCGCGCAGTCCTCGTTGGTAAAGACGCAGTCGGTGTCGACGTCGCAGAAGCTCGCGATCTTGCCGCGGATGGCGTCGTCGATATGGTGATCGGAGCGCAGCACGATAATGTCGGGCTGGATACCAAAGCTGCGCAGCTCCTTAACGGAGTGCTGAGTGGGCTTGGTCTTGACCTCGTGCGCGGCAGCGATATAGGGGACGAGGGACACGTGGATGTAGCAAACGTTCTCGGGGCCCGCCTCCTTGCGGTACTGACGGATAGCCTCGACGAACGGTTGCGACTCGATGTCGCCGATCGTGCCGCCCAGCTCGGTAATGACGACGTCGGAGCCGGTCTGCTCCTCAATGCGGCGGAACTTGTCCTTAATGGCGTTGGTGACATGCGGGATCACCTGGACGGTACCGCCCAAAAAGTCACCGCGACGCTCGCGGGCAATCAGGCTCTTATAAATGGCGCCGGTCGTAAAGTTGGAATCGCGCGTCAGGTTCTCATCGATAAAGCGCTCGTAGTGGCCCAGGTCCAGGTCGGACTCATAGCCATCCTCGGTCACAAAGACCTCACCATGCTGGAACGGGCTCATGGTGCCGGGGTCGACGTTCAGATACGGGTCGGCCTTCTGCATCGTCACCTTGTAGCCACGCGACTTGAGCAGACGGCCCAGCGATGCCGCTGTAATGCCCTTACCCAAGGACGACACTACGCCGCCGGTCACAAACACGTGCTTAGTCATATTGAGTTACCTGCGCTTCCCGTAGAAGTTTTTCATTCACATCTTACGGGTCTTCATTGTAATACTCGAGCGAAAAAACAGGTTGCTATTTTTCACCAAAGCGCCTGCATTTCTCCATCTCGAAACAAAACGCCGCTCGGGACCCGGGCGGCGTAACCGCTTCAAATTGCACGAATCGTTAGCGTTCAGCGAGCTCATCCTCGAGCATATCCTGGACGAGCATCCCGGCGCGGATACCCTTCAGATACCATTCGCCGCGCTCGGTAAGGCAAATGCCATTTGCCAGCTGGCCACCGTCCTCGTTGTAACGCGACACGACTTCAATCAGGCCCTCGGAGTCAAGACGGTCAATTGCCGCGCGGGCACGATATGGCGAAACCCCCACGCGTTCGGCAAGCGTTTTGCGCGAGAGACCATAGAGCCCATCATCGCCTTCGGATTGCTGAGCGATCTCCATCAGCACCAGCACTTCGACACGCTTCATATCGTTGACACTCGCACGACCCTTGCCCGCCATGGCAGCCTCCTCTAACCGAGCACGAGCATCCAGCACGCCGTGCACGACCGACACACCTCACGATGGTCGGCAATATCCATCATGCGGCATCCCGTTAAGGATGAAACAGTTACGGTTATTGTATACCGCCCATATTATTTCTGGGCAGGTAAACGGCTATTTTTCGCCGAAATAGGCGCTTTATTGAGCAAAAAGCCGCACCGGGCGCTTGCCCGATACGGCCAAAATGCCATGCAGTTACCGCTGCACTTCAAACTTAGCGATGGAAGAAACCTCGGCGCTCAAACTTGGGCTCGCAGCACACGTTGATGCCCAACTTGCGCAGCACCGTCTCATCCGTCGGAGAGATAATCACGCTAAAGAAGGCGTCGCAGCCGCGCAGCTGCTCCAGGCCCGAAAGGACACGGGCCGCCGTCTCGCTCGTGGCCGAGGTAATCGAAAGCGCCATGAGCGTCTCATCGGTGTGGAGGCGCGGATTCTTGCTGCCCAGGAAATGCGTCTTGAGCTTGCTGATGGGCTCGATCGCCTCGTCGCTGATAACCTCGAGCTCAAGGTCGACGCCCGAGACATGCTTGAGGGCATTCATGATGAGCGAGCTCGCGGCGCCCAGACGCGTGGAAGTCTTACCCGTCACCACAGAGCCGTCCGGCATGACCATAGCGCCCACGGGACCGCCCGTCAGCTGCTCCCTGGTAAGGGCAGCCGAGCGCGCCGGCGAGTAATTCTTGTCGATACCGGCCTTCTTCATAATGAGCTTGAGACGATCGACCTGTTCGTCGCCCACACCGGTGCGGCGCACGCTTTCGACCGCAGCAAAATAGCGGCGAACGATCTCCATCTTGGAAGCGTCACGGCAGGCATCATCGTCGGTAATGGCAAAGCCGACCATGTTGACGCCCATATCCGTGGGGCTCTGGTAGGGGCTCTCGCCCAAAATCTTTTCCATCAGGGCACGGACCACCGGGAAGGCCTCGACGTCGCGGTTGTAGTTGACCGTGGTCTTGTTGTAGGCCTCCAGGTGGAAGGAGTCGATGATGTTGGCATCGTCGAGGTCAGCCGTGGCGGCCTCGTAGGCAATATTGACCGGATGCGTCAGAGGAAGATTCCACACCGGGAAGGTCTCAAACTTGGCATAGCCGGCAGCGGTACCGTGCTTATGCTCGTGATACAGCTGCGACAGGCAGGTAGCGAGCTTGCCCGAGCCAGGGCCGGGCGCCGTCACGACAACGAGCGGACGCGTGGTCTCAACGAACTCGTTCTTACCATAGCCGTCGTCAGAAACGATCAGGTCGACATCGTGCGGATAGCCCTCGATGGGATAGTGCAGCTTGGCAGGGATACCGAGCGCGTTCAGACGATTGCGGAACACGTCGGCAGCGGGCTGGCCGGCGTACTGGGTAATGACCACGGCCGCGACGGCAAAGCCGTTACCACGGAACAGGTCAACCAGGCGCAGGACATCCTCGTCATAGGTAATACCCAGGTCGCCACGGGCCTTATTCTTCTCGATGTGGTTCGCGTTAATGGCGATGATGACCTCGACGTCGTCGGCAATGCTCTTGAGCATGCGGAACTTGCTGTCGGGTTCAAAACCCGGCAGTACGCGGCTCGCGTGATAGTCATCAAACAGCTTGCCGCCAAACTCCAAATACAGCTTGCCGCCAAACTGCGAGATGCGCTCCTTAATATGAGCAGCCTGCAGCTCGATATACTTCGCATTGTCGAAACCCTGGCGCATATATGGCTCCCGTCCCGTTTCCTAAATAAAGTTCCTACGCGATTATAACGGAGCCAGCCCTCCCCAACGCCCAGGCCACCAACAGGCACCAACCAAACACGCACTCGAATAAGTTGCGGTGAAATAGTTCCTGCTTAGCCCTCAGGGCAGCCAAACAGGAACTATTCCACCGCAACTCCCCCTTTTGGTGCAAAGGGGTCAGGTTACTTTGCACCAACATGGCGCAGACAAACATGACCCCTTTGCACCAGGCGCCCCCTTGCACCAACAAAGGAAACATCGCAGGTTGAGCATAAGTCAGCGAAAGCCCGCCAGAGCGAGCAAGGCGCCCCCTGCACCAACAATGGCAACGCCGCTGGTAGAGCCAACGTCAGCGAGCGCCGTCCAGAACGTACAAGTTGGCATGAAAAAGGCAAGGCATAGACCTTCTGGTCATGCCTTGCCTTTTGAATGACAAATTGTCGTTCTGGGCAGCGCGCAGCGTCGAGCAGTTC
>CAKUHK010000110.1:0-4577 GCA_934655965.1 uncultured Collinsella sp. | reverse complement strand
GCTCCGTTAAATCTTCTGCGTGCGCTGCATCGCTGCCGCAACCGTACTATCCTGTCTTGTTGTCAGCAAAACGAAATAGGGAAGGCACCAGATGCAACCTCGACAACAGCGCGGCATGCAGGCCCAGCCGGTGTGCAGCCGTCGCATCTTTTTGGGTAGCGCTCTCGCTGCGAGCGCTACCGTCGTCGCCGGCGCGCTTGCCGGCTGCCAGCGTCCGTCCACGCTGGAAGTAGTTCAGCCTACGACGGGCGGCGGTCGCGACGACCTGTCCGATTCCGTCATCGGCAAGGACAAGATCCGCATTGGCATGGAGGCGGCCTACGCCCCGTACAACTGGCAGGTTTCCGAGGCCAGCGAGTTCACCATCCCCATCGATAACGTGCAGGGCGCCTATGCCGACGGCTACGACGTGCAGATCGCCAAGATCGTCTGCAAGGCCCTCGGCGGCGAGCCCGTTGCCGTCAAGCAGAGCTTCTCGGGCCTTATCGATTCGCTCAACAACGGCCAGATCGACCTCATCATCGCCGGCATGAGCGCCACGCCCGAGCGCGAGGAGTCCGTCGGCTTTTCCGACCCGTACTTTATCGGCTACTTTGGCCTGTTCGTAAAAGAGGGCTCTCCCTACCAAAATGCCACCAAGCTCAGCGACTTCAGCGGTGCCACGGTGCTCGGTCAAAAGGACACCATGCTCGATACTGTCATCGACGAGATTCCGGGCGTCGTCCACAAGAATCCGGTCGATTCGGTTCCCACGGTGTTTTCGAACCTGCTGCAGGGCACGTGCGACGCCGTGACCTACAACACCGAGAACGAGAAGGGCTATATGGCCCAAAACCCGGGTATCGTGCCGATTCAATTTGCCGAGGGCGAGGGCTTTAAGCAGGAGGTCACGGCAAACGTCGGCTGCCGCAAGGGCTCGGACAAGCTGCTTAAGCTCATCGACAAGACGCTCAAGGGCGTCAGCCAGGAGGAGCGCGACCAAATGTGGGACGCGTGCCTCGACCGTCAGCCGGCATAGGGAGGCAGCATGAAAACCATCAATCGTCTGGTCTCCTTTATCAAGGCCGACCACCGTTATGTGTACCTGGGTACGAGCGTCATCGCGGCGCTTGGCCTGGCGTTTAGCCAGCGCAACCCCACGCCGCTGAGCTTTTTGGCACCCACCGGCATCTTCCAGGACTGCCTCTGGGCGATTCTGTGGGCTTGGATCGTCGTGTCGGCGGCGGCGCTCGTCACCAAGCTCATGCACTGGAGCGACTATCGCGAGAAATCTCCGTTTGCTTCCGAGCGCTTCCGTCGCGGCGCGCGCCTGGGCAGCTATGTCGTCGTTGCCATCGCGGCGATCTTCTTTATCGACCGCTGCGTCATGTCGTTTATCGACCTGGTGCAGGTGAGCATTGTCTCGGACTCCAATCCCAGCGACTTTTTGCCGAGCCTGGTCTACATGACCTACAAGAGCGGTGACTTCTTTGTCCGCGGTATCGAGATCACCATCGCGCTTGCCACCTTTGGCACCGTCATCGCCTTTTTCCTGGCGCTGGTCCTTGTGTTCCTGCGCATCCAGACGTTCGATCGCGTGGACAACGACCTCACGCGTTTCTTCAAGAGCATCGGCCGCGGCTTTGCAACGGTCTACTCCACCGTCGTGCGCGGCACGCCCATGATGGTCCAGGGCCTGCTCATCTATTACGCGGGCTTTACCGTTCTGCGTGGCATGGGCTTCGAGACCGCCCAGGCCAACCAGATTTGGAGTACCTTTACCGCCGGCCTCGTCACCATCTCGCTCAACTCCACCGCTTACATGATGGAAGTCCTGCGCGGCGGCATCGAGTCCATCGACGCCGGCCAGGCCGAGGCGGCGCGCTCACTGGGCTTGTCGCAGTGGCAGGCCATGCGCAAGGTCGTGTTCCCCCAGGGCATCAAGAACGCGATCCCCGCGCTCACCAACGAGCTCATCATCAACATCAAGGATTCGTCGGTGCTCTCGGTCATCGGCGTGTTCGACCTCATGTACGCCACCACCACCGTCGCCGGCGTGTACTACCGCCAGATGGAGGTCTACTGCGTGGCGCTTGTGGTCTACCTGATCCTGACGCTCGTGGCGAGCCGCCTGCTCGAGGCCTTTGGCAAAAAGCTCGGCGCCGAGGCCCCGGCAACGCTGCCCAGCTCCAACTAGGCTCAAGACGAGGAGAATCATCATGGCAGATACCGCCACTACCGGCGCTGCGGCCGCCGCACAGACCAAAGAGCCGCTCATCCGCGTCGAGGGCTTGCGCAAGAGCTTCGGCTCGCTCGAGGTGCTCAAGGGCATCGACCTGTCCGTCAAATCCGGCGAGGTCGTCACCATTATCGGCGCCTCGGGCTCGGGCAAGTCGACCTTCCTGCGCTGCCTCAACCTGCTCGAGACCCCGGACGCGGGCCACATCTGGTTCCACGGCCAGGACCTCACGGCCGAGCGCTGCAACATCAATAAACTCCGCGAGGACATCGGCATGGTGTTCCAGGGCTTCAACCTGTTCAACAACATGGACGTGCTCGACAACTGCACGCTCGCGCCCGTCACGCTCAAAAAGATGAGCAAGGCCGAGGCCGAAAAGGTCGCGTTAGAGCATCTGACGAGCGTGGGACTTGAAAAGTTCGCACACGCCGCCGTGGGTCGCCTGTCCGGCGGCCAAAAGCAGCGCGTGGCCATCGCCCGCGCCCTGTGCATGAATCCGCAGATCATGCTGTTCGACGAGCCGACCTCCGCACTCGACCCCGAGATCGTGGGCGAGGTGCTCGAGGTCATGCGCAAGCTTGCTGCCGACGGCATGACCATGGTGGTCGTCACGCACGAGATGGCCTTTGCCCGCACCGTCTCCGACCGCGTGGTCTTTATGGACAAGGGCGTGGTGCTTGAGGACGCCGCGCCGGCCGAACTCTTCGGCAACCCCAAACACCAGCGCACCCGCGAGTTCCTCTCGCGCTATCTCGAGGACAAATAACCGACCGCAAACGCGTGAACGACAGGGCCGCTCCGGTGGGGCGGCCTTTGTCGTCACAATCGAAAGGATGTCATGGCCGAGGTTTGGCGCTTCTTTGCGCATGAGGATGATTTTGCCGATATAGACGAGGCTGGCGCGTGTGAGCGCTTGGGCCGCGTGCTGTCGTTTCCGACGATTTCGAGCATGGATGCCGAGGCGGTGGACTGGCGGCCGTTTGCCGACCTGCGCGCCTATATGCAGCAGGCCTGGCCGCGCGTGTTCGCGGCGGGCGAGGTTGAGCTCATCGACCATTCGCTGTTGGTGACGCTTGCCGGCTCCAACCCCGCCCTTAAGCCCGTTATGCTCATGGGTCACATGGACGTGGTTCCCGTGGTACCGGGTACCGAGGAAGATTGGGCTCACGCCCCCTTTAGCGGACACGTGGACGACACCTACATTTGGGGTCGTGGCGCAATCGACATGAAAGACCAGGTCGCAGGCATTCTCGAGGCGGTTGAGTATGCACTTACACACGGTTGGCAGCACGAGCGCACGCTGCTGCTCGCCTTTGGTCAGGACGAGGAGACCACGCAGTACGGCGCGGGTGCCATCGGCCGCGCGCTCGAGGAGCGCGGCATTGAGCTTGAGTACCTGATCGACGAGGGCGACTACCGTATCGTTCCATCTGCCGAGTATGCCGCGGGCGAGGGCTGGCTCATGCATGCCGACCTGGCCGAGAAGGGCTATGCCGACATTGTGCTCAAGACACAGAGCGCGGGCGGGCATTCTTCCAACCCCTACGGCGGCACGTCGCTCGAGGTGCTCAGCCGTGCTATCGCCGCAATCTGCGATATCGAATGGCCGACGCGTGTGACCGACCTGCTTGCCGCGCAGCTCGTCGAGCTGGGGCTCTACACGGCCGACGAGATTGCCGCCAACAAGGACGCCATCGTGCGCGATTGCCTTGCCAGCAAGAAGCTCTATCCGCTCGTAACGACCACCTGCGCACCCACCCAGATCGAGGGCGGCAGCACCGGCGCCAACGTGATGCCGCAGGACATGTGGGCCAACATCAACTTCCGCATGCTCGAGGGCACGAGCGTGGCCGACGTCGTGGTGCGCTGCCGCGAGGCGGTTGCCGCGGCGGGGATTGCCGGCCGCGTGGAAGTCGAACTTGGCCCCGGCAGCTCCGAACCCTCGCCGTCCCCGCGCATTGGCGGCCCTGGTCTCGAAGCGGTTCGCTCCGTTGTCGCCCGCTACTTCCGTGATCCAAAGGGGGCGGAGGAAAACGGATCATCCGAGCCGTTGGCGATTGTGCCATCCATGGTCATCGGCGCGACCGACGCCGCCAACTACCAGCGCATTTGCCCCGAGTGTATTCGTTTCTCGGCCTTCGTGGTGGATGATGACGAATGCGACCGCGGCGTCCACGGCACCAACGAGCGCATCACCCGCCGCGCCTACCTCCAAGGCATCCGCTTCCTCATCGCCCTGCTCCAGACGCTCTAGAATGTGACAAAGGGACTGTCCCTTTGTCACATTCCGTGCGGGTTATATGCAGGTTTGCCTGCGCACGCTATCATGTATGGGTTAGACCGCAACTATGTACCCCAT
>CAKUHK010000109.1:0-4715 GCA_934655965.1 uncultured Collinsella sp. | reverse complement strand
TTGCTGTCGGTCTTTTCGTCGCGCATCTTGATGACGCGGGCGGGAACGCCGGCCACGACGGCGCCGGCGGGGACGTCCTCAACGCATACGGCGCCGGCAGCCACAACGGCGCCCTTGCCCACGCGCACGCCCTCCAGGACCACGGCGTTGGCGCCAATCATGACATCGTCCTCGATGATGACGGGCGTGGCGCTCGCGGGCTCAACGACGCCCGCCAGTACGGTGCCGGCGCCGATGTGGCAGTTCTTGCCCACGGTGGCGCGGCCGCCCAGCACGGCACCCATATCGATCATGGAGCCCTCGCCGATGACGGAGCCGATGTTGATGATAGCGCCCATCATGATGACGGCGCGATCGCCGATCTCGACGCGGTCGCGGATAATCGCGCCCGGCTCGATGCGGGCGTTGATGCCCTTAAGGTCGAGCGTGGGGACGGCGGAATTGCGGCAATCGTTCTCGACGTCGTAGTAGTCGATGGAATCGGCATTGGCGTCGAGGATGGCCTTGAGCTCGTCCCAGTCGCCAAAGACGGTCTTGCCGCGGCGGCCGCCGTAGACGTGTGCGTCGCCCCAGGCAACCTTCATGCCGGGCTTCTCGCGGACATACAGCTTGACGGGCGTCTTCTTGGGCGCGGTGGCGATGTAATTGATAATCTCCTGTGCATCCATCTCGGCTGCGTTGCTCATATACTGTTTCTCCTTTACGTAGGCTTGTTTAATGATTGGTTAGGCAAACATGACCTGGTCGAAGGCGTAGAAGCCGGGGTCGCGGACGACGAGCTTCTGGGCGGCCGCCAGGGCGCCGTTGACGAAGATCTGTCGGCTCGTGGCGCGGTGCGTGAGTGTGACCTCTTCGTCCTGGCCAAAGAAACCAACCTCGTGTACGCCGGCGACGGTGCCGCCGCGCAACGAGTGCATGCCGATTTCCTTGGGGTCGCGCGCCCCGCACATTCCCTCGCGACCGTAGACGGGGTGATAGCCAGCCTCGGGCTCGGCCTCGACCACGGCGTCGAGCAGCAGCTTGGCGGTGCCGCTGGGGGCGTCGACCTTTTGGTTGTGGTGCGTCTCGACGATCTCGCAGTCAAAGCCGGGCAGCTCACGCGTGGCCTGAGCCACCAGGTGGCGCAGAGCGGCGATGCCGATGGAGTAGTTGCCCGAGTGCATGACGCGGGCGTTCTGGCCCAGCTCGCGCAGGCGGTCCATCTGCTCGGGCGTATATCCCGTGGTGCCCGAGACCAGTGCAGCGCCCGTGCGCTCGACATAGGCGACAACGGCGTCAAAGGTCACGACGTTCGAGAAGTCGATGATCATATCGGCCGCCGGTGCGCTCTCGAGCTCGCCCAGGTCAAAGCCGATCTGGGCGACGATATCAAAGACGGGCTGACCGGCGGCATCGACAATGCCCTCGGCGGTGGTGCGGATGAGCGAGCCCATGCGGCCCGTTCCCATAATGACGGTCTTAATCAAGCAGACCAGCTCCTTTCAGAGCATCGGTAAGTGTGGCGCGCGTGTCGTCTGCCATGGGGCACAGCGGCATGCGATAGTTGGCCTCGATCATGCCCATCTGGGCGAGCGCTTCCTTAACGGGGATGGGGTTGACCTCGCTAAAGAGGGCGTTGATGAGCGGCTGACCGGCAATCTGGATCTCGCGGGCGCGCTCCACGTCACCGTCCAGGTAGGCGCGGCACATGTCGTGTACGAGTTGCGGTTGCACGTCGGCCCACACGCTGATAGTGCCCGAGGCGCCCAGGCTCATGAGCGGCACGGTAAGCGCGTCCTCGCCTGAATACATGCGGAAGTCGTTCGACAGCAGATGCGCGATCTTGGCGGCATAAGCGACGTTGCCCGAGGCCTCCTTGATGCCCATGATGTTGGGATGCGCTGCTAGGCGCTCGACATTGCGCTCGCTGATGCCGCAACCGCAACGGCCGGGAATGTTGTACAGGATGCAGGGGATATCCACGGCGTCGGCCACGG
Organism: uncultured Collinsella sp.; assembly: GCA_934655965.1. Classification (GTDB taxonomy): domain Bacteria; phylum Actinomycetota; class Coriobacteriia; order Coriobacteriales; family Coriobacteriaceae; genus Collinsella. The sequence goes on along the minus strand of CAKUHK010000109.1, from coordinate 2,739 downwards.
TCTTAAAGTGCTGGTAGATGCCCTCTTCGTTGGACTTGTTGTAGTAAGGGGTGATAAGCAGTAGGCCGTCGGCGCCCAGGCCCTGGTAGGTGAGCGACTTGGTGAGCATCGTCTGCGTGGAGTTGGAGCCCGAGCCGGCGATGACGGGGATACGGCCTGCGACCTGCTTGACCACGGCGGCAACGACGGAGTTGTCCTCGTCATCGGTCATCGTGGCGCTTTCGCCGGTGGTGCCCAAGGTGAGGATGGCGTCGGTGCCATTCTGCAGATGGAAATCAATAAGGCGCTCGAGCGCGTCAAAGTCGACGCTGCCGTCCTTTTTAAACGGCGTGACGAGGGCGACGATCGAGCCCTCGAGATTGCGGACATCCATATTCTTCTCCTTCGCTTCTGCGATCTGGATGCGTTTGTTCCATTGGGCAGCGACTGCCAGGCGCTCGTCCTGAGCACGACGACGGGCGGCATCGGCGCGCGATTTGGCCAGCAACTCACGTCCGCACGGCAGCACGTCGAGCGTGGCAAAGTAGTCTCCCGGGCGCTCGGCACGACGGATAAGATCCGCCGAGCCGTCGGGGCGCAGCAATACCTCTGCGGAGCGCAGGCGGCCGTTGTAGTTGTAGCCCATGGAATAGCCATGCGCGCCGGTGTCGTGGATCACGAGCAAGTCGCCCATATCGATCTGCGGCAGCTCGCGGTCGATGGCGAACTTGTCGTTGTTCTCGCACAAGTTGCCCGTGATGTCGTACGTGTTCGTGACCGGCGCCGTGGTCTTGTCGGGACCACCGGGCTGGCCCATCACCGTAACGTGGTGGTAAGCGCCATACATGGCAGGACGAATGAGGTCGACGGCACTTGCATCCACGCCGATATAGTCCTTGTAGATCCGCTTTTCGTGAATGGCTTTGGTGACCAGACACCCGTAGGGCCCCATCATAAAGCGGCCCATCTCGGTGCAGATCGCCACATCGCCCATGCCGGCGGGAACCAGAATCTCATCGTAGGCCGCGTGTACGCCCTCGCCGATGGCGTGGATGTCGTTAGCCTGCTGCTCGGGCAGGTAGGGGATACCCACACCGCCGGACAGGTTAATGAAGGCGACATGTGCGCCGGTCTCGCGCTCCAAGCGCACGGCAAGCTCAAAGAGGATACGTGCGAGCTTGGGGTAGTAGCCGTTGGTGACGGTGTTGCTGGCAAGGAAGGCATGGATGCCAAAATTCTCGGCACCTTTGGCCTTGAGCGTGCGGAAGGCATCAAAGAGTTGATCGGTGGTCATGCCGTACTTGGAATCGCCCGGGTTGTCCATAATGCCGTTGGAAAGCTGGAACAGGCCGCCCGGGTTAAAGCGGCAGCTGACTGTCTTGGGGATAGGACCAGCAACGCGCTCGTAGAACTCGATGTGGCTGATGTCGTCAAAGTTGACGATGGCGCCCAGCTTGTCGGCGAGCTCAAAGTCTGCCGCCGGCGTGTCGTTGGACGAGAACATGATGTCGTGGCCGGTGATGCCCAGCGAGCGGGCGATCATGAGCTCGGTATAGCTCGAGCAGTCGCAACCGCAGCCGTATTCGTTGAGAATGGAGATAAGTGCCGGATTGGGATTGGCCTTGACGGCAAAGTACTCCTTAAACCCCGGGTTCCACGCAAAGGCGTCACGTACCTCTTGCATGTTGCGGCGGATGCCCGCCTCGTCGTATAGATGAAAGGGCGTGGGGAATTGCTCGACGATATGCTCGAGCGTCTCCTTGTCCACAAACGGCCGCTTGGCCGCATATGCCTCGTTGGGGGTCAATGCCATGTCCCGTAAACCTCGCTATCCAGACGGCGCCATCTGCGCATCGAATCCGCATAGCGTGGACCCAATGTCCGGATAGCGCTCCCGCATTGCTGCAGACAGTCCTGTGGGTGTTTCCCACAGGCCCACCAGGCTGTTCGTGCCCGAAAAACCCAGTTCGGCGGGTTTCGCCTCCCCACGGGGTCAAAGTCTGCCGACTCGCCCGCGGCTCTTCGTGCCCGCGCCTCTATCAAGTGGTAAAGACCCTACCACGTTGCACTTTACCAAACAAGAGTATTCGTATATAACGTTTAAAAAATGCAGCATCATGTTAGAAACAAGGGCGCCACAACCCTGCGTCACAATAGGTGACAACGAGTTGTCCCATGAAAGGAATCCCCATGATCGAGCTCCAAGAACTCCGTCGTTATCGTCGCGACCTGCATCGCATTCCGGAGCTCGACTTCGATCTTGAGCAAACTATCGCCTATATCGAGGGCGTGCTCGCTCCGCTTGCCTGCGAGGTGACCTATCCCTGCCCGAGCTGCGTTTGTGCCTTCTTCGATGCCGGTGTGGGCGCTACGAATGCCACGGCGATTCGCGCCGATATGGACGCCCTGCCCATCGCGGAGGCAACGGGAGCGGCCTTCGCCTCGACGCATCCCGGCAAGATGCACGCTTGCGGCCACGATGGCCATATGGCCATGGCGCTCGCGGCAGCGACTTTTGTCGCCCGTACGATCCGTGAGCAGCCGGGCGTCATCAAACGCAACGTGCTCTTTGTGTTTCAGCCGGCCGAGGAGACGACCGGTGGCGCTAAGACGGTATGCGAGAGCGGCGTGTTCGAGCGCTACGGGGCCGATCGCATCTTTGGCTTCCACGTGTGGCCCGATCTGCCTGCCGGTACGCTGGCGAGCTGCTCCGGTCCGCTGCTGGCGCGCTCGAGCGAGACTCACATTCATATCCATGGC
>CAKUHK010000108.1:0-4724 GCA_934655965.1 uncultured Collinsella sp. | reverse complement strand
TTGCAGGCCTGGATGCTCTCGTCGTCGCGCTTGGAGCCGCCGGGCTGGATGATGCAGGTCACGCCGTGCGCGGCAAGCACGTCAACGTTGTCGCGGAACGGGAAGAACGCGTCGCTTGCACAGGCAAAGCCGCCCTTCTCAACGCCCTCGCGCTCGCAGAAGTCCTCGGCACGCTCGCAGGCCAGCAGCGCGGAATCCACGCGGTTGGGCTGACCCGGGCCCATGCCAATGCCGGCCTTGCCCTTGGAGACCAGGATGGCGTTGGACTTGACGCCCTTGCAGACCTTCCAGGCAAACTCAAGCTCGGCCATCTCGGCGTCGGTGGGCTTGCGGTCGGTAGGGAACGTAAAGGTCGCGGGGTCCTCGGTCACGTGGTCGACCTCCTGGACCAGCATGCCGCCGTCGATGGAGCGCAGCTCCACCTGGGCGCCGTGGTCCACGCCGCCGGTCGCCAGCACGCGCAAGTTGGGACGCTTGGCCATGCGCTCGAGCGCATCATCGGTGTAGCCCGGGGCGATAATGACCTCGACGAACTGCTTGTTCTGGTCGGCGAAATGTTCAACCAGCTCAAAGGGAACCTCGCGGTTGCAGGCGATGATGCCGCCGAAGGCGCTCTTGGGATCGCAGGCGAAGGCGCGGTCGTAAGCGGCCGTGATGTCCTCGGCAACGGCAGAGCCGCAGGGGTTCTGATGCTTGAGGATCACGCAGGCCGGCTCGTCGAACTCGCGGACCAGGTTCCAAGCGGCGTCGGCATCCAGATAGTTGTTGTAGCTGAGCGGCTTGCCCTGGATCTGCTCGGAGCCCACGAGCGGGAACTGCGAGCTCGGGGTGTTCTCGCAGCCCTCGGCAAAGCGGTAGACCGTGGCCTTCTGCTGCGGGTTCTCACCATAGCGAAGGTCGTCGACCTTCTCCAGCGAGATCTCGAGCTTAGCGGAGGTGTCCGCCACGTCGCTTGCCTGGGCGGCAAGCCAACGGGAGATAGCCGTGTCGTAGGCAGCGGTGGTCTGGTAGACCTTCACCTGCAGACGACGACGGGTGGAAAGCGTGGTGCAGCCGCCGGTCTCGCGCATCTCGGCCAGGACGGCGTCGTAGTCGGCCGGGTCGGAGATGACAGTGACGCTCGCGGCGTTCTTGGCGGCAGAGCGCAGCATGGAGGGGCCACCAATGTCGATGTGCTCGATGGCGTCCGCGAAGGTGACCTCGGGGTTGGCGACGGTCTTCTCGAACTCGTACAGGTTGACGACCACCAGGTCGATCATCTTAATGCCGTGCTGAGCGGCCTCCTGCATGTGCTGCTCGGAATCGCGGCGGGCAAGCAGCGCGCCGTGAACCTTGGGGTGCAGCGTCTTGACGCGGCCGTCCATCATCTCGGGATAGCCCGTGAACTCCTCGATGGGGGTTACGGGAACGCCCGCGTCCTCGATGGCACGAGCCGTGCCACCCGTAGAGATGATCTCGACGCCAAAGTCGTCAACCAGCGTCCGTGCGAAATCGACGACACCCGTCTTATCGGTAACCGAGATCAACGCGCGTGCGATCTTCACATCAGATCCCATGCAGTCCTCCTGTCTGGTACGCCGCCGTGCTCTGTGAGTCGGTGATACGTCGATCTGCAGCGCTCGCGCAGCGGCATTGAAAATACTGATTCAATGTAGCGCATCGAGCGCGCCGATGCACCCCGCAACGAAGGCATGTGCAGAAAAAGCTTGCGAGCGGATGGTTTTGGCGCGGCACTGGCCGCGGTGAGTTGATGGAACACAGGGGCACCATAATTAGATGCCAATGGCGTGGTAGAACTGTGCTCGATATGCATCCGCAAAAGAAAGAGGCACCATGGTCTCGCGGGTTCTCTACCGACCGTTTGATACCGAAGATTTCGACGCCATCGCGCTGATTCTGCAGCAGCTTTGGCACAACAACTCGGATAACGATGAGTACAACCGCCTTGAGGCCGCGTGCGATCTTGCCTATTGCCTTTCGTCCTCGACGTTTTCGCAGGTCGCCGTGATTGACGGCGAGGCGCGCGGCATTGCGCTTGCGCGCGCGGGGCAGAGCTCCGGTGCCACCGTCAACGAGCATTGGATGGACACCGAACGCGCGCTGCTGTCGCAGATGCGCGAGCTGGAGCCCAGCGCGTGCGCCGAGTACCTCTCGTTTGTGCGCGCCACTATCCGGACCAACAACCGCCTACTCGAGAGCAGCCCGCTGCCGCACGAATACGAGGTCACGCTGCTTGCCGTTGACCCCGATGTCCACGGCTTGGGCGTTGGCTCGGTGCTGCTCGACGCCGCCGTCTCGCACCTGTCCTCGCGCGGGGCAACGAGGGCGCACCTGTACACCGACTCCAACTGCTCGTGGAAGTTCTACGAGCTGCACGGCTTTAAGCGTATGGCCACGTACCGCGCCAACCGCGAAGAGCGCCGCCACGACATGCCGCGTGAGAGCTTTCTCTACGAACTCGATCTAACCGCGTAGCCCCGACGCTTAAGGACGCTCCTTTTATGCCAGCAGTTGGGGATACTCCTGAGCAAAACGGCTGAGGAAGCCCCGACTGATATCGCCAAATAGGGGTTAGCGAATGCCCGTGGGCAAAAAACATCAAATATGAGTACTGTCACCTTTTTAGTAGCAGCGATTTTGGCATTTTTCGGGTCCATTCGGCATGTCGATAAGCCACATGAACCAACGTCTCTCCCCAAATGTAGAATAAAAGAGGCTTCTAACGAGAAAGAATCTCATTTGCAGCCTCTTTTTAAGCACAAAATTATGTTACCAACAAAGCAACAGTACTCATATTTGGCATTTTTTGCCCACCACCCCTCCCGACAGAGCAAAAAGTGGAAGGATCGGCCCCTGCCGACACATAAAAATGGGATGGGCTTTCCCCGACAGCTGTCGGGGAAAGCCCATCCCAGATTTTGCGACCGCTAGAACGTTCCGCCGCCGCCTCCGCCGGCGCCACCACCGCCGCCACCGGAGAAGCCGCCGCCTCCGCCGCCACCGGAGCTGTCAGAGCTCGATGCCAGCTCGCGGATGCTCTCGTGATACACGCTATCGAACGAATCGAGCGGGGACTGGTTGCCGTAATGATGGTAGTACCACCAGTAGCAGGGGTAATTGTCGTAGAAGCCATCAGCCTCGCGCACCTCAGGCGGCACGGCCTCGGCAAGCTGGCGCAGCACTTCCTTCGAAACGCCCAGCGCCGCTCCCATCACCAGCAGCTTGTTCCACAGCACCAGGTCGCCCGGGACGGCTTCCTTTAGGCGCGTGAAGTCCTCGAGCCAATGCTTAAGCGCCTTGCAGCGGGCCGCTACCTCGGCGCCCTCCGGCGTAAAGCGGCGGAACGTAAGGCCCACGACAATTCCCACCAGCACGATGGGGACCGAGATCACCGCGGCGATAATGTTCGCCTGCGCACCATCGGTAAAGAAGATGGACCCCACGGGGATAAAGGCGACCAAGATGCCAAGGACCAGGCAAAACACCATCGCGACAATACCGTCCGAGGCAACGTACTCGCTGTCGGCCAGCTTGCCCTTAACGCTGTTCTTGTAGTCCTCGAGCTTGTCGCCCACGGGCGTAGCGTGCTGCTTGACGTAATGCTGCAGCTCGTCGAACGTGCGCGAGCGGTCGCCGTTCTCGTCAGGCTTTACGCCGGCAAAGAACACCTTGAGCACCATGCGGTCGATGCCCTTGGCCGATTTCCAGCCCTCATCACTCACTGTCACGCGGTACGTCTGCTCCTCTTTCTCGCGTCCCAACAGGCCCTTCTTGGCCTTGGTCACGGTCGCCTGCTCGAGCCTGATCACGCGGTCGTCGGTGAGCTTCATGAGCGTGGCGATATATGCCTGATCGGGCACCTCATTCCAGCTCATAAGAGCCGAAAGCACGGCAGGATGGTCTGCCGAGGGCACGTCGCGGAAATACTCGTCCTGGAAAAGCGGCTTGGGTTTACGCTTGCGCAGCTTGAGCACGATGATTGTGCCGGTAAAGGCCACCGCCGCGACAACACTCACCACGGCCAGCACGTTGGCAATCATGCGCGCATGGGCACGGCGGGCGTTGGCCTCCTCGGCCCATGCCTTCTCCTCGCTTAGGATCGTCGGCAGGCGTTCCTCGCTCGAGGCGCTAAGCCACGGCACCCAGTCGCTGGGAAAGACCACGCGTGCCTCGGCGAACTCGCCCTGATGCACGCAGGGAATGGTATAGGTGACCATGGGCTCGTCCGCGTCGAGCGTCACATCGCCCGTCAGCGGGCCGTGACCCCACGCACGGAAGTTGTCGCCCTTGGTCGCCGGGGTCCCCGCGGCAGCGCTTGCGAAGTACACTTCCATCTCGACGTCATCGGAATCCGCAGACCAGCCGTCGCCCACAAACTTCCAGTAGAGCTCGGCGGTATCGGCCCAGTTCATGACCGCACCGGTCATGGTGTAGCTCACGTAAAAGATCGCGCTGTCGCCGCTCTCGTGAGGGCTGAATACCTTGATCCTTACGCCATCGCTGGACTGCTCGACCGTATAGACACCGCGGTCGCCCTTGTTTGCGCTGTCGACCTTGTTAAACGCGGTGTCATCTTCCTCGACACTCAACACGTCGATGCCCACCGAACCGCCTTGCTGGTTGGAGCCCGTATTGATGTCCCAGAACACGCCGTTGATGTCGTCGTCGAAATCGAACTGGCGTCCCTCGACAACGGTCAGCGAGCCATCGGCCTCGACCGTGGC
>CAKUHK010000107.1:0-4746 GCA_934655965.1 uncultured Collinsella sp. | reverse complement strand
AATGTGGCCTTCGTGCGAGCAGGACTGTCCGAGCAGGAAACCTTATGCCCCGCCCCTCCGGAGCCACACGGGAGCCGCGCACAAGTTATCCCCCGGCATTCAGAAAATCTAAGTGCCAAAAAATAAGATTTTTTGACTCTGTGTTGTATAACCCGCCATTCGTGGGTACCATTCAACGCGTACGCAAACGAAGTAGGGAAACCCGCACGGTTCAATCGTGCGGCCCAAAAAGGAGGAAACAAGCATGTCGTCTTTGAAGCCGCTTGCAGATCGCGTCCTGGTCAAGCCCGACGAGGCCGAGCAGAAGACCGCTTCTGGTCTGTACATCGCCAGCAACGCTCAGGAGAAGCCGCAGCGCGGCACCATCGTTGCCGTTGGCGCCGGCAAGGTCAACGACAAGGGTGAGCGCATCCCTATGGACGTTCAGGTCGGCGACGTTGTCATCTACGGTAAGTTCGGTGGCAACGAGGTCAAGGTCGACGGCGAGAAGTATCTGCTGATGCGTGCCGACGACATCTACGCCGTCGTCGAGGCCTAGTCTCGTCAGAATCTCTGATTCGTCTTTGAACGCGGCCGCCGCATAGGACTCGGAAGCGGCGACGCGAGTCACATTTCTTTTGGAGGATTACCCACTATGGCAAAGAACATTACGTTCAACACCGATGCCCGCGCTAAGCTCGCCAAGGGCGTCAACACTCTGGCCGACGCCGTTACCGTCACCATGGGCCCCAAGGGCCGTTACGTCGCTCTGCAGCGCACGTTCGGTGCCCCGACCATCACCAACGACGGCGTTTCCGTCGCCAAGGAGATCGAGCTCGAGGACAACATCGAGAACATGGGTGCCCAGCTGGTGAAGGAGGTCGCCACCAAGACCAACGACACCGTGGGTGACGGCACCACCACCGCAACCCTGCTCGCCCAGGCCATCGTCAACGACGGTCTGCGCAACGTCGCCGCCGGCGCCAACCCGCTGGCCATCCGTCGCGGCATCGACAAGGCCGTCAACGCCGCCGTCGCCGAGATGAAGGCCCAGGCCAAGCCGGTCGAGACCAAGGAGCAGATCGCTTCCGTCGGCACCATTTCCGCCGGTGACCCCGAGGTCGGCGAGAAGATTGCCGAGGCCATGGAGGTCGTGGGCAAGGACGGCGTCATCACCGTCGAGGATTCCCAGACGTTCGACATTACCATCGACACCGTCGAGGGCATGCAGTTCGACAAGGGCTATGTCTCCGCTTACTTCGTCACGGACAACGACCGCATGGAGGCCGTGATGAAGGACCCGTACATCCTCATCACCGACCAGAAGATCTCCAGCGTCCAGGACATCATGCCCGTTCTCGAGGCTGTCCAGCGCGCCGGCCGTGGCCTGCTCATCATCGCTGAGGACATCGACGGCGAGGCTCTGCCGACCCTGGTCCTCAACAAGATCCGTGGCGCCCTCAACGTCTGCGCCGTCAAGGCTCCGGGCTACGGCGATCGCCGCAAGCGCATCCTCGAGGACATCGCCGTCCTCACCGGTGGCCAGGCCGCTCTGGACGAGCTGGGCGTGAAGGTCGCTGACATCACCGCCGATATGCTCGGTACCGCTAAGTCCGTCACCATCTCCAAGGACAACACCGTCGTCGTCGGCGGCGCTGGCTCCAAGGAGGCCATTGACGCCCGTATCGCTCAGATCAAGGGCGAGATGGAGAACACCACCTCTGACTTCGACCGCGAGAAGCTCCAGGAGCGCCTGGCCAAGCTCTCCGGTGGCGTTGCCGTCATCAAGGTCGGCGCTGCCACCGAGTCCGAGCTCAAGGAGATCAAGCACCGTGTCGAGGACGCCCTGCAGGCTACCCGCGCTGCTGTCGAGGAGGGCATCGTCGCCGGCGGCGGCGTCGCCTTCATGGACGCTGCTCCTGCGCTCGATGCTGTCGAGATCGACGACCCCGAGGAGAAGATCGGTGTCGACATCGTCAAGAAGGCTCTGACCGCTCCGGTCGCCACCATCGCCAAGAACGCTGGCTTTGAGGGCGCTGTCGTGGTCGACAAGGTTGCCGAGCTGCCCGCTGGCCAGGGTCTCAACTCTGCCAACGGCGAGTGGGGCGACATGATTGAGATGGGCGTTCTCGACCCCGTCAAGGTCAGCCGCGTCACCCTGCAGAACGCTGCTTCTGTCGCCAGCCTGATCCTCATCACCGAGGCTACCGTTTCCGATGTGCCCAAGAACACTCAGCTTGAGGACGCTATCGCTGCTGCCACCGCTGGTCAGCAGGGCGGCGGTATGTACTAAGGCCGACAAGGTCTAGAACTCCCACCGGGAATCCGGGGGCGGGTCGGGGGCTTCTCTCCGGAACGTCCTCGGACATGCAAAGGGGCTCCGCATCGCGCTTCGCGCTGCGGAGCCTCTTTGCGTCCTGCGGAATGTTCCGGAGAGAAGCCCCCGACCCGCCCCCGGATTCCCTACGTTTACGGCCTTGAGGTCGGCTCGCGGAGAAGGACGTTGTTGACAGGTATACGTGTCCCCTTCGCTGTTTCGCGCTTCGCGCGAAAGACGCGCCACCTAGGGATGGGTGGGAAACTAAATCGAGGCGTTGCTCCATCCCGGGTGCATTTCCAGAGCGTTTCCCCACCAGAAATTACCCTTGGCGTACTTGCGCCTTTCTTTCCTCGTGCTACACTTTTCCTTGCTGTTTCAGGGCGGGGTGGAATTCCCCACTGGCGGTAAATCGGGCGGTGCCAAAGGGGCGCCGTGGCGCAGGCGAGGTGTCTGCGGCCGAGCCGATGAGTCCGCGACCCGTGTGTGCGTTGGTTCGCATGCCGGCTGAACTGGTGAGATTCCAGTACCAACGGTTAGAGTCCGGATGAAAGAGGCAGGTGATCTTATGTCTGAACAGTCGCAGCATATCCATTTTGAGAACACGAATAGGTGGAGCACCAAACAGCTCGTCACCATGGCGCTGATGTGTGCCCTGGGCGCCCTGTTTATGTACGTGCAGATACCCATCCTTCCTTCGGCCCCTTTTTTGACGTATGACCCGTCGCTGGTGCCGGCGATGGTGTGCGGATTTGCGTATGGCCCTGGTGCCGGCACCGCTGTCGCCACCATGGCGATCGTCATCCATGCGCTCACCACGGGTGACTGGGTCGGCGCGCTTATGAACCTGGTCGCCACGCTGGGCTATATTCTGCCCGCAGCTATCGTCTACCAGAAGATGCACACCTACAAGGGTGCCGTGATTGGTCTGGTGCTTGGCGTTATTGCCGCTACGGTGCTGTCTATGGTTGCAAACCTGACCATTGGCGTTTGGTTCTGGTATGGCTCGGTCGATGTGATCGCCCCGCTCATGATTCCTGCCGTGCTGCCGTTCAACCTCATCAAGACCGTGCTCAACTCGGTGCTCACGCTTGCCGTGTACAAGGCGGTCTCCAACCTGATCACGCCTAAAAAAGACCAGGTCAAAGGTCGCGCATGATTGAGTGTCGGGGCGTCTCCTTTAGCTATGATGGTGCCGCTCAGGCGCTCGACGGCATCGATCTGAATATCGAGGATGGCGAGTTTTTCTGCATCCTCGGTGGCAACGGGTCGGGCAAGTCGACGTTTGCCAAGCATCTGAATGCGCTGCTGCAGCCCGATGAGGGCACGGTGCGCATCGATGGCATGGATGCGTCCGACCCTGAGCTGGTTTATGACATTCGTTCGACCGCGGGCATGGTATTCCAGAACCCGGACGACCAGCTCGTCGCGACGCTTGTCGAGGACGATGTTGCGTTTGGTCCCGAGAATTTAGGGGTGCCGTCGGCGCAAATTGCGCAGCGCGTGCGGGATGTGCTGAAGGCCGTGGGTCTGGTGGGCTTTGAGCGCCACGAGACCCACGCCCTCTCGGGCGGACAAAAGCAGCGCGTGGCGCTTGCCGGCGTGCTCGCCATGGAGCCGCGCGTGCTCATCCTGGACGAGGCCTCCTCGATGCTCGACCCGCGCGGGCGCAAGGGTCTTATGAAGGCCTGCCACGCGCTCCATGACCGTGGCATGACCATCGTGATGATTACGCACTTTATGGAAGAGGCGGCGGAGGCCGATCGTGTCGCCGTATTCCGCTCCGGTTGCGTGGCCATGCTGGGCACGCCCGAGGAGATTCTGACACGAGCGGATGAGCTCGCGGAGCTGAACCTGGACATGCCAGAGTCGTGCCGTTTGGGTATGGCGCTCCGTGCGAAGGGCGTGCCCGTTCATGCGCAGGTGCGCGAGGCAGATATGGTCGCCGAGGTTGTTCGGGCTTATACCGAGCGAAGTGAGACTGGCGCCGTGGGGCAGCCTTCCGCATCACAGTTGGAAATCACTGGCGGTTCTGTTCCGGCGGACAACGAGGGCGACGCGTCGGAGCCCGTCATCGAACTGTCTCATGTCTCGTATAGCTACTCGCTCAGTCCACGCGAGCGCCGTCGCTGGCAAAAGCGCTCGGCGACTGCGGGCAAATCGAACAAGCAGGCCCTCTGGGGCAATGACCCCAGCAGTCCATGGGCACTACGCGATGTGTCATTGACGGTGCGTCGCGGCGAGTTCCTGGGTCTGGCGGGTCATACCGGTTCGGGCAAATCGACGCTGGTTCAGCACCTCAACGGGTTAATCCGTCCGCAAGAGGGAGCCGTTCGCGCACTGGGACTCGACCTGTCGCAGAAGAAAGACGCTGCCGCGGTTAAGGCCAAGGTCGGCGTGGTGTTTCAGTATCCCGAGCGTCAGCTGTTTGCCGAGACCGTGGCGCAGGA
>CAKUHK010000106.1:0-5119 GCA_934655965.1 uncultured Collinsella sp. | reverse complement strand
CTCGATCATTTACGCGGGATACGTCGTTTCCTGTAGCTATTGTATCCCGAATCGCCCTGCAGATCTGGGATATTCTAAAAACTCAAATACGCCGGACAATCCATCGGCTAGGCTCCGCCGGACTATGAATTGTGTGTAACTATCGAACAAATGTTTGTGAAATCGCGTTCACCAGCGGTAAGCGCGTGCGCTCGCAGTAAAATGGCCTTGCGACGCATCCCGTGCGCGGGCGGCCGACGACTCGATCGGAGGTCCCCAAATGCTGAAATTCCTTAACGTGCTCGCCGCCCTCGCGGCGGTGGGCTCGTTCGTCATCGCGTTTTTTGACTCGTATGAGGTTCGGTTTAAGGTCCGTAGGCGCACGCGCGGTGCGGACGGTTCTCGGCGTTTGCGCCGCAAGCGCAAATAAGAACGGCCGGGGTTGCAGCCCGGCCGTTTAACACGTTAGAAAACTAGGCCGCCCGCGCTCCTTAACACTTACGCGGGATGCGTCGTTTTCTACAGACATTCTATCCCGAATCGCCCCGCCGATTCGGGATATTCTAAAAACGCAAATATGAGCCCATGCCCGCGCCGCGCAATACTGTCTAGCTGCGTTGCGCGTCATATGAGCTCGCTAATCGGCTATTATTTGTTTAGACAACCTGAGCTTTAGAGGAGTGACCGGCGATGGTGAAGGGCGCCAAACACATGAAGAGCGATAACGCCGCGGACAACGGTGGCTCAAGCCCCCAGCCCAAGCCTCAACCAAAGCCCAAGCGTCGTCGCAAGCGGCTGCCGCGCTGGGCTGACCGGCTCATCACCATCGTTATCATCCTTATTGGCGTGGGCCTTATGACTTGGCCGTGGATCTTGGACCGGCTCGAGGCCTCGGGCGTGTTCAACCAGATCAGCACCGTGTCCAGCACCGTGGATGCGCTCTCCGAAGAGGAGCGCGAGCGCATTCTGCTGCAGGCGCGCTCCTTTAACGAGCAACTTGCCGGCGAGGCAACCGAGCTTCCCGCCGACCAGATCGAGCCCTACGATCAGCAGCTCATCTTTGACCGCGACCCCATGATGAGTTGGGTCGAGATCCCCTCCATCGACGTGAGCATGCCCATCTACCACGGCACGAGCGAGGAAGTCCTTATGGCGGGCGTTGGCCACCTGGAGGGCACGAGCCTGCCGGTGGGCGGCACCTCGACGCATTGCGTGCTCACCGCGCACTCGGGCATGCGCAACCTGAGCATGTTCGATGACATCCACTCGCTGGAGCCCGGCGACCTGGTGCTGTTGCACACCATGAATAAGACGCTCGCCTACAAGATGGTCGGCTCCGAGGTCGTGCTGCCCGAGGAGATGGAATCGCTGACCATTGAGCCCGGCGCCGACAAGGTGACGCTCGTCACCTGCACGCCCTACGGCGTGAACGACCATCGCCTGCTGGTGCATTGCGTGCGCACCAAGTACAACAAGAAGGACGTCGACAAGCAAAAGTCGCTCGCCGGCCGTCACTGGGGCAAGCGCGAGTTTGCCGTGCTCATCGTGGTTGTGGCCATTCTGCTATTGCTGCTGGACATCGTGATCCACACGATCCGCAAGCGCCGCAAGGCCAAGGCCTCGGCATAGCCATTGTTCAGAACCACCACAATGGGGACAGGCACCTTTGTGGTGGTCGGGAACTTCCAAACCGTCCCAACATTCGGCGAAAATCGCGATTTTGGCGAAAAACGTCGAATGTTGGGACGGTTTTTGTTGCAGGTGGAACGGTTTTCGCCGCAGGTCCGCCGGGTCGCGCCCTTCCAGCCGCCGCTCTCGTTACGTTTTCGCTGCATTTGGGTAAAGCGCCTGCTCCAAGCCGGCGTTGCCCTGTATACTAGAGCGGTTTAACTGTTATGCGGAAGGGAGCGCCTATGGCACTCAGCGAGAAAGACGTGCGCGGCATCGCCGAGTACGCAAAGATCGCACTGACCGATGACGAGCTCACCCAGATGACGTCCTACATGAACGACGCCGTCCAGATGCTCGAGCCCGTCTTGCAATATGACTTGCCCGACGTGGAGCCCACGTTCCATCCCATCGGAAGCCTGTCCAACGTGATGGGCGACGACCTGCGCGAGCCCGAGCGCGATCTGACGCTCGATGTTGCGCTCGAGAACGCCGGCAGCGCGCGCGATCGCTACTTCCGCGTGCCGTCCATTTTGGGAGAGGGGGAGAGCGAGTAATGGCTCAGAGCTTCGATTCCCTTACCGCCGCCCAGATCGCCGCGGGCGTTGCCGCCGGCGACTTTACCGCTACCGAGGTGGCCCAGGCCTCCCTTGCCGCCATCGAGGCGCGCGAGGGCGGGGTCCAGGCATTCCTGCAGGTGTCGCCCGAGCTTGCGCTCGAGGCTGCCGCGCGCGTGGATGCCGACCGTGCCGCCGGAAAGCCGCTGCCCCCGCTCGCGGGCGTGCCGCTTGCTATCAAGGACAACATGAACCTCGTGGGCACGCGCACCACCTGCGCTTCCCGCATGCTCGAGAACTACCAGAGCGTCTACACCGCCACCTGCGTCCAGCGCATGCTCGATGCTGGCTGCCTGCCCATGGGCAAGGCCAACATGGACGAGTTCGCCTTTGGTAGCTCTACCGAGAGCTCTGCCTTCCACCGCACCAACAACCCCTGGGATACCGAGCGCGTGCCTGGTGGCTCCTCGGGTGGCTCCGCTGCCGCCGTCGCCGCGGGCGAGGTTGCGCTCTCGCTGGGTTCGGACACCGGCGGCTCCATCCGCCAGCCGGCGGCGCTTTGCGGCGTAGTGGGCCTTAAGCCCACGTATGGCGCCGTGAGCCGTTACGGCGTGGTGGCCTTTGGCTCGTCGCTCGACCAGGTGGGCCCCTTTGGCCGTACGGTCGAGGACGTCGCGCTGGCCATGAACGCGCTTACCGGCGCGGGCCACGATCCGTACGACTGCACCAGCCAGGACTGTGCCGTCGACTTTACCGAGCACCTCAACGACAGCATCGAGGGCAAGCGCGTGGGCATCATCCCCGCGTTTATGGAGGCCGAGGGTCTGACGCCCGAAGTCAAGGCCGCCGTCCAGCGCGCCGCCCAGGAGCTGCAGAACCAGGGTGCCGAGCTGGTCGAGGTTGACCTGCCGCACCTGGATGCCGCCATCGCAGCCTACTACGTCATCGGCCCGGCCGAGGCGTTCTCCAACCTTGCCCGCTTCGACGGCATTCGCTATGGCTACCAGGAGGAGGGCTGCGCCAACCTGTCCGATCAGAGCTCGCTCTCGCGCGCCCATGGCTTTGGTGCCGAGGCCAAGCGTCGTCAGATGCTCGGCGCCTACCTGCTGAGCTCGGGCGTATACGACAAGTACTACTACGCCGCGCAGAAGGCCCGCACGCTCATCACGCAGGATTACGACGCCGCGTATGCCAAGGTGGACACGATCCTGATGCCCGCCTCGCCGCGCACGGCCTTTAAGTTTGGCGAGATCAGCGACCCCACGCAGATGTACCTGTCCGACCTGTACACCATTTCGCTCAACATTTGCGGCAACGGCGGCATCTCGGTGCCGCTGGGCCTGGGCGAGGACAGCAAGCTGCCCGTTTCTGCCCAGCTGGTGGGACCTGCCTTTAAGGACCGTCAGCTGCTCACGTTTGCCCGCGCTCTGGAGCGCGGCTTTGCCGATGCCGCCACGGGTGCGCCGGCGCTTTCCGTCGCGCCCGATTTTGCCGGGAAGGGAGGCGAGCTGTAATGAAGGAGCTTTCCGAGGTCCTGCAGGATTGGGAGGCCGTGATTGGCCTGGAGATCCACACCGAGCTCACCGCACTCGACACCAAGATGTTCTGCAACTGCAAGCTCAGCCACGATGACGAGCCCAACGCCAACGTGTGCCCGGTGTGCCTGGGTCTGCCCGGCGCCCTGCCGGTGCCCAACAAGCGCGCCATCGAGAGCATCGTCAAGGCGGGTCTGGCCACCAACTGCGAGATCCAGCGCCACTCGATGTTCTATCGCAAGCACTACTTCTATCCCGATATGGCCAAGAACTTCCAGACCACGCAGGGCCCGGTCGCCTTTGCCATGTACGGTCATCTGGACCTGGACGTGACCGGTCGCGGCGCCGCCGAGCGCCCCAACTGCGCGTTTGGTGAGGCCGAGGCCCAGAGCCTGGCGAGCGCCTCGGCCAACGCCGAGGGCCTGTCCACGTCCATGACGTCGACCATGCGCGAGGGCAATCAGCGCGCCGGTCACCTGGCCAGCTATGACGCGTCCAACCTGCAGATGCCTGAGCGTCGCGAGGACGGTTCCTACACGGTGCCCATCCGCATCCTGCGCATCCACATGGAGGAGGACGCCGCCAAGATGGTCCACGTGGGCGGTGCCGAGGGCCGCATTACCGCCGCTGCCGAGTCGCTCGTCGACTACAACCGCTGCGGCACGCCGCTCATCGAGCTCGTCACCGAGCCCGACTTGCGTACGCCCGAGGAGGCTCGCCTGTTTATGGAGAAGCTCCGTCGCATCTTTGTGACGCTGGGCATTTCCGACTGCTCCATGGAGAAGGGCTCCATGCGCTGCGACGGTAACGTCTCGCTGCGTCGCCGCGGCGAGACCAAGCTGGGCACCAAGACCGAGCTCAAGAATCTCAACTCGTTCAAGAGCCTGCACGACGGCCTTGCCTACGAGATCTGCCGCCAGGCCGAGGTGCTCGAGGAGGGCGGCATCATCTATCAGGAGACCCGCCACTGGGAGCCCAGCCGCAAGCGCACCGTGGTCATGCGTGTGAAGGAGACGGCCGACGACTATCGCCTGTTTCCCGATCCCGACTTGGCGCCGTTCGACTTGGACGACGAGTTCATCGACCGCTGCCGTGGCGAGATTCCCGAGCTGCCCGACGCCAAGCGCGCCCGCTTTGAGGCCGACTTTGGCATTAAGGCGGCCGACGCCGAGCAGATTGCCGGCGATCCTGAGTTTGCCGAGTTCTTTGAGGCCGCAGCTGCCGGTATGGCCGGCAAGGAGGCCCAGACGGTCGCAAACCTGCTGGTCAACGAGATGATCGCTTACCTTAAGGGCGCGGGCGTGTCGCTCGCCGTGGCGGCGGGGGAGTATCTCGATTACCTCGCGGTCGAGCGGGGTTTGGCGCGCAATACGATTGCGG
>CAKUHK010000105.1:0-5327 GCA_934655965.1 uncultured Collinsella sp. | reverse complement strand
CAGGACTACGGCCAGCCGCTGCAGTTCACCAACTACCGCTAATTCATTCGAAAGGACCGCTCTCCAACATGGATACACCGTTGGGCTCCGTACTCTACATCACCCTCGGGTGCGCCAAGAACGAGGTCGACACCGACCGTATGCGTTCGCTTTTGACTGCCGCAGGGTACGAGGAGGCATTCGACCCGCAGGATGCCGATATCGCCATCGTCAACACGTGTTCGTTCCTTGCCTCGGCGACGTCCGAGAGCATCGAGACCACGCTCGAGCTTGCCAACGAGGTGCAGGACGGTGTCCGTTCCTGCCCCATCGTCATGTGCGGCTGCGTGCCGTCGCGCTATGGCGATGACCTGCCCGACGAGCTGCCCGAGGTCGCGGCCTTTGTGAAGGCCGATGAGGAAGACGGCATCGTGGCGGTTATCGACGGCGTACTGGGTGTCGAGCGCGAGATTGCTGCCTATATTCCGCAGGTCAAGCGCACCGTCGAGGGTGCCGTTGCCTACGTCAAGATCTCCGATGGCTGCAACCGCTTCTGCAGCTTCTGCATGATTCCCTACATTCGCGGCCGCTATCACTCGCGCAATGCCGAGAGCATTATCTCCGAGGTGCGCGACCTGGTTGCCGGCGGCGTGCGCGAGATCGTGCTGATCGGTCAAGACACGGGCATTTGGGGCACCGACTTCGCCGACGAGGGCGTCGCCGAGGGCTCGCCGCGCAATCTGGCTCAACTGCTGCGTGCCGTTGCCGAGGCCGTGCGCCCGAATAACGTCTGGGTCCGCGTGCTCTACCTGCAGCCCGAGGGCATGACCGACGAGCTTATCGAGACGATTCGCGATACGCCCGAGGTACTGCCCTATATCGATATCCCCGTGCAGCACTGCGACGCGCGCATCCTGAAGGCCATGCGCCGCTCCGGTTCGCGCCAGGAGCTCGAGGACCTGTTCCGCGATCTGCGCGAGCGCATCCCCGGCATCGTGATTCGCTCCACGGCGATGGTCGGCTTCCCGACCGAGTCCGACGACGAGTTCCGCGATCTTATCGACTTTATGGACACCGTGGGCTTCGACTACACGAGCGTTTTCGCCTACTCGCAGGAGGAGGGTAGCCTGGCCGCCAAGATGGAAGGCCAGGTCGATGAAGAGGTCAAGCTCGAGCGCGCCCAGGAGGCCATGGACCTGGCC
Source organism: uncultured Collinsella sp. (assembly GCA_934655965.1). GTDB lineage: Bacteria > Actinomycetota > Coriobacteriia > Coriobacteriales > Coriobacteriaceae > Collinsella. The sequence goes on along the minus strand of CAKUHK010000105.1, from coordinate 4,146 downwards.
GAGTCGCTCGGTTTTGCCGCCACGGCCGCCCATGTGGGCGAGCGTGCCCAGGTGATCGTCGACGGCATCGAGGAGACCGAGGACGGCGCCGAGCTGATCGGTCACGCCTGGTTCCAGGCGCCCGATTCCGATGGTGCGGTGCACCTGGACGCCAGCGAGGCATCCGTGGGCGATATTCTGACCGTCGAGTTTACCGATAGCTTCTGCTACGAGCTTATCGGTCATGTTGTGGAGTAGGAGAGCGTCGTGGCTAACGAGAGCAATAAGGAACTGACGAGTGTTTGGACGCCCGCCAACATCGTGACGTGCGTGCGCATCGTCTTTATCCCGGTGTTCATGATCGTCTCGGCCCTGTCTCATACGGGCGTTGCCGGTACGGATTGGAGCGCCTTCGACGGCCCGCTCGCCGCCGCTGCCTTTATTCTGTATGTCATCCTTTCGTGCACCGATAAGGTTGACGGCTATCTGGCCCGTTCGCGCAACGAGATTACCGACTTTGGCAAGTTCCTGGATCCCATTGCCGACAAGCTGCTCGTGTTTTCGGCCCTGCTGCTGTTCCTGGATTTTGGCGCGGTGTCTGTGTGGTCTGTGTTCATCATCCTGTTCCGCGAGCTGCTGGTGAGCGCCCTGCGCATGGTCGCGAGTGCTGCCGGCGTGGTCGTTGCGGCCGATAAGCTCGGTAAGTATAAGACGGCGACCACGATGGTCTCCATCTGCGGCTATCTGTGCGTCTTTGCGATGGCCGGTCTTAACCTGGGTCCCGTGGCGCTGGCGCTCGGCATCTATTCGGTGTCGCGCTTCCTGTACGCCATCGCCGTGATCCTGACTATTATCTCGGGCGCTCAGTACTTCTGGAACTGCCGCAAGATCGTCTTTTCGGTCTAGGTCCTGATTGGTATGACGGAGTCCTTTTCGCAGATTGCCGCACGCAACGAAGATCTGGCACGAGTTATTGTTGAGCGTGCGGGTGCTCGTGGGGTGACGGTGTCGACGGCGGAGTCGTTGACGGCGGGCATGATTGCCTCGACGATTGCCGATATTCCGGGTGCCTCGGCGGTGCTTCGTGGGGGTGCTGTGACCTACTGCGATGAGATCAAGCATCGTGTGCTTGGTGTTAAGCAAGAAACGTTGGGTCGTTTTACCGCTGTGTCGCACCAGACGGCGCGTGAGATGGCTGTCGGTTCGCTCGATCTCTATCAGAGCAATATCGCCGTGAGCGCAACGGGTTATGCCGGCCCCGGTGGCGGTACCGAGGAAGATCCGGCCGGAACCTTCTATATCGGCTGGGCGTATCGCGCGGCCGATGGGGGAGCGCCGGTTGTCGAGTCCGCGCGCTGCCACTACGAGGGCGATCGATCGTGTGTTCGCGCCTATGCGGTCGCGGAGGCGCTGGAGCATATCGTCCGCGTGCTCAATTCTATGGAATAGACGTGGTTTAAGGGGCCTTCGGGCCCCTTAATTGTGGAGACGGGGACCTTTGACGGGAACGGCGTTTGCGCTGGTACATGTTCTTGTTTTGCAAGAGGCGATCGTTATTGAGATTGATGTTGTCAAGCGTTTGGTTGGTGTTTGGCCAGCGTTTGGTTGGGTTTTGGAATGGACACCTGCATATGATGAATCTGAACGGTTGACCACGAACAGCCGTTCGTTTATTATCGATGCAGGTTGTTAAGAGGAGGGCTATCCATGGCCAAGAATTCAGGTCCCGTACGTACCGTTCATGCGCGCACGACGGGTAAAGAGCGCGACGAGATGATCGCCACCACCAAGGCCGAGATTGAGAAAAAGTTCGGTCAAGGTTCCATCATGAGGTATGGCGACGGCGGTCCCGAGCTCGAGGTCGAGGCTATTCCCACCGGCGCGCTGGCCCTCGATGCCGCTTTGGGTATCGGCGGTGTGCCGCGAGGCCGTATTGTTGAGATCTATGGACCCGAGTCCTCTGGTAAGACGACGCTGTCGCTCGAGATTCTGGCCGAGGCCCAGGCCATGGGCGGCGTCGTGGCGTTTATCGACGCCGAGCACGCGCTCGACCCCACCTATGCCGCACGCATCGGTGTTGATATCGATGAGGTCTTGATTTCACAGCCCGATACGGGTGAGCAGGCACTTGAGATCGTCGACATGCTCGTGCGTTCCGGCGCTATTGATGCCATCGTCGTCGACTCCGTCGCCGCGCTGACCCCGCGTGCCGAGATCGAAGGCGAGATCGGCGATACCACGGTTGGCCTGCAGGCTCGCTTGATGAGTCAGGCGCTTCGAAAGCTTGCCGGCTCGCTTTCCAAATCCAACACGACCTGCATCTTCATCAACCAGCTGCGCGAGAAGATCGGCGTCATGTTCGGCAATCCCGAGACCACGACGGGTGGCCGCGCCCTCAAGTTCTTCTCTTCGGTGCGTATCGACATCCGTCGCATCGACAGCATTAAGCTCAAGGATGAGGTTATCGGCAACCGCGTTCGTGCCAAGGTCGTTAAGAACAAGGTAGCCGCTCCGTTCCGTTCGGCCGAGTTCGACATCATGTACGGCACGGGTATCTCCAAAGAGGGTTCGATTCTGGATATGGCCGTCGAATGCGGTATCTGCAAGAAGATGGGCTCTTGGTTTGCCTACGGCGAGGATAAGCTCGGCAATGGCCGCGAGGCCGCCAAGGCCTTCCTGCGCGAGCATCCCGATTGTGCCGACGAGATTGAGCACAAGGTACGCCTTGCCTGCGGGCTTGAGTTTGATGACGATGCCCCGTCCGAGGTGGAGCTGACCGATCAGACCGCTTCTGACGATTTTGACGAGCTCTATGCCATCGATGGCTCCGCGATGCTCGACGATGACGACGAGTAGCGGATACGTTCATGTCGTATACGGTGACCGAGGCCACGGTCGTCTTTCCCGATAAGAAAGCGGCCTCCTCGTTCTCGAGCGGCTATGCGTCCAAAAAACCCTGTGCGCATATCGATTGCGATCTTGAGGGCGGTTTTGAACGGTCCATTTGGATTCCTGTGCGTGTGGCGCGCCTGTACGTTAAAAACCGCCCTGATCTTCCCTGCGATTGGGGTGAGTTTCGCGAGGCGGTGCAGCTCATCGAGCGCAAATGTGCGCTCACCATGGTGACTGAGATGCTGTCGCGTCGCGATCATGCCACGGGCGAGGTGCGTGATAAGTTGACGCGCTACGGCTTTCGGCAGCCCGCGATTGACTTTGCCGTCAATCGCGCGACCGAGTATCGCTTTTTGGATGAAAGCCGCTTTTGTTCGTACTTTATCGAAGAGCGCAAGCGTCGCGGTTGGGGACAGCGCAAGATCGAGACCGAACTCAAACGCCGTCATGTAGTCCTTGATGATATCCCCGGTTATCCCGAGGACTATTTTGCCGCGGATGACGACTTGGCTCGTGCGTCGGCCTTGCTTGCCAAACGTCGTGTTCCCGAGACACGCGGGTTCGAAAAGCTCGTCAGATTTTTGATGGGCAAGGGTTTTTCATATCACATCGCCGCCGATGCCGTGAAGGCGCGCCTCGATTCCGAAAACGAGGAGTGCTCCGTCTGAGCGTACCCTCTGTGTGCTCTTGCCGTTCACCGCTCGATAGGTGCCGTGCTGGGTGCGTTTATTTGACAGTTGTTGCGGTTCAACGTAGGATAAATACTGTCATTTGCTTTGTGATATGTGCTCATCTGTGATGAGTTTGTTTATATGTTTATCTGTATCCGACCCGCATAAGCTGCGCCCATATTACTCAAATGTCGCGAGCCGTTCGTAAGGACGGTTCGCTTTGTTGTGTAACGAATCCATAAAAAGGAGTGAGCATGCCTATCATCGCAGCGCTCGTCGGCATCGTTTTGGGTGCCGTCGCCGCCATTTTCTACATGCGCACCGCCAAGCAGGGTAGTCTTCACGAGGCCGACGAAAAGATCCAGTCGGCACACGCACAGGCTGAGTCCCTGATCGGCGATGCAAAGCGTCAGGCCGAGACCCTCAAAAAAGAGGCTCTGCTCGAGGCCAAGGAAGAGATCATCAAGAACAAGCAGGCCGCCGAGGCTGAGGACAAGCAGCGTAAGAATGAGATTCGTACGCTCGAGAACCGTGTGATGCAGCGCGAGGAGTCCCTCGATCGCCGTAACGATGCCCTCGACAAGCGCGAGCATCAGCTGTCCAG
>CAKUHK010000104.1:0-5443 GCA_934655965.1 uncultured Collinsella sp. | reverse complement strand
TTGTCGCCAACGGCGAGGCCAAGGCTCAGGCCGTGCATGACATGTGCTATGGCCCGGTTACGCCCGAGTGCCCGGCCTCGATTCTGCAGCTGCACACCAACTGCGTCGTCGTTGCCGACGAGGCCGCTCTTTCGCTCTGCGAATAACGCAACCAAGCGATTCCATATAGCCTTGCAAAAGGTCCTCGCTTTGCGGGGACCTTTTTTAGTGGGCATGAACCGCGGGGATGCATGACAGAAACCTTGCCGCAGTCTTGACTGAGGAATCTGATTTATTGCGATACATTCCATAGCAGATTCTATGCATATTTGCCACCATTGAGTCGTGGGCGGTAGTGATGAATAGGTGAGTTGCGCAACTCAAATAAAAATAGCTAATTGCGTTACACTGCAAATGGGATGGGACATGCTGGCAAGCGCATTGACCTGCGCAAAGACCTATTGGTCGGGGGATAAGTTACCATCGGGCCTCGCTGTACAAAAACTTGCCAAACACGTACCGGCAGACAGCCAAAAACTCCAAGTCACGCTATTCACGGGGTGGCTCATATGGTCCTGCAGCTACGGTGTCCATATGGTCGAGTTGAGGAGCAGGTATGGTAAACGATCTGGGCAATACGGACGACCTCGAGCTGATGCCGATGGGCGGAGGCTATATGGTGCGACGCGATCGCTTGATGAACGAGCTCATCGTTAAGGGGCGCAAGGCGGGAATCGTCCTGATCTATGCACCCGACGGGTTTGGTAAAACGTCGGTGTTGCTGCAATACGTCCAGGAGGTTAAATCGGATCCAACGCGAGGGCCGGTGCGGATTATCGAGGCTGACCGTGCGATTGGGCGTGAGCTATTTATGCAGCTTGAGGTTGTCGCCGAGGAGCTTAAGGATAAGCCGCATTCACTCGTTGCGATCGACAACGTGCCCAATCTTGAGCAACGCGAAACCGAGGACCTCATCGATCGAATCCGCAGCTTGCGCGCTATGGGGACGGGGGTCTTTATTGCCTGCCGGCCCTCAAACCGATTGCTTATCCACGGGTTGGGCGATTCGGTAAAAGTCAACGCACAGATGCTCAAGGTGCACGCCTATGAGTATTCGTCATGGGCCACGGCGTTTTCGATCAGCACATCGCTCGATTTCTATCGGCTCACGCAGGGCGTGCCCGAGTTGGTATCGGCTTTGCAGACGGGAATGTATGGGCAGGGCGATGTTGCCGGGTTGCTCCAGAATGAGATCGTTAACGTGTACGGTGCGGCGCTCGCCGATCTCGCATCGCTCGAGAACAACGCGCTGTTCACTATTGCCTGCTTAATGGTGCTGATGGGCGAGGGAGGCATCGCTGAGCTGGAGGCTTGCGGCGTGAGGCTTTCGATGGTCGACCAGTCTATCTTTGTGCGCGATTATCCGATATTTGGCGTGGATCCGGTCGATCGCACCTTTAGGTGTTTGGGTGCCGAGGACAATGCACGTCTAAGGTTGCGAAAGCTTGTTGCCGAGATACGTCCCGAACTTGTATCGCGAGCTGCTCGAATTTTGATTAAGGCGGGCCGATGCGATTTGGCCATGGACCTGGCCGATGCGTTCTTGGATCGCCATGTGGTGCTGGAGCTTGCCGGGCAGTATGGGGCCGATCTAGCCCTGACCGGGCATGGAGGGGACGTTTGCCGCGCGGCATCGGCAATGGTCGATGCCGACAAACAGGAGCGCGAGCCAACGCCCGCCGAGGCACTTGGTGTGTATCTAGCGGCTGTCAGCGTCTGCAATACAAAGCTAGCCAGGTATATGGCGTCCGTTATCGAACATGCGGGCGAACGGGCGGCACGTGAAACCGAGCCTACTACCTGGAGAATAGCCCAGGCTCTTACCATTGCCTGTTATGGCGACAATGACCTGGGGCTTCCCGCCAATCCCGCTTTACAAGAACGCGAGACGCCCTGTGAGGTGCTCGACATGCTGTCGGCGCATATCGAGGTCAAGCGTCGCCTAACCGAGCGGGCAGAAGACGGCGATGTTCTCACGAAGCTCAAGACGTGCAAGGCCTATGATTGCGAGCTCGACATCGCGGGGATTCTCATACAGGCTGACCATATGCTGGTGGAACTATTCGATGACTCGTTTACGGAAATCGACGAGCGCGATGACAAGTTGGCACAGATGCTCGATGCGCTCGATATTCGCGGGCTTAAGGCGCCGTCCATTTGGGTGCGCATGGTGCTGGCGGCGCGACGTCTGCTTGCGGGCTTGCCTGTGACCGACGATGTGGCGTTTGGCGAGCTCGACCGCTTTGCGGTGCGTGTTCGCGACAATCAGATTCAGCTGTTTGGACTGTTGCTGGAAGGCTGGCAGTCGCTGGCGGAGGGGCGGCCAGCCAATGCAAAGTTCCGTGCGGTGCAGGTACTCAAGCTCGCCGACGAGTCGATAACGTACATGCGCGAAAACGCGTTGCTGTTGGAGCGCGTGGCGTACCTGCGAAATACATCGCTGGTGTCGGTTCGCGAAGAGGCGGAGTTGCTCGATATTAGCAAGACGCAGGTCGGCGGATCGGAAGCCTGGATCGTGGCGCTGCATCTGGCCGCTGCGGGCCGCGATAGCGATCTTGCCGCCTGGATGTCAATGAATCGCGCGGGGATTTTGGACCCGGCGTATCGGCTATTTGCGCGCCTTGCGATGCACTGCCTGGGCGAGCCGGCTGCCAGGATTCGCAAGAAGCTCCCGGTGCGCGAGCTGTCGCGATATTCGCTGCGCGATGACTTTGAGGGCGAGGGCGAGCGTCTGTTTCAGGCGGGTGAGGTTGATGCCGTCGATACGATCGGACATATCGAGATGCGTATGTTTGGCGCGTTTCGTGCCGAGCGCGACGGCTTTCCCATTACGGATAAGATGTGGCGCCGCAAAAAGGCGGCAACGCTTGCCGAGCGGCTTGCGCTGGGTATGAATGCCATGGTCGACCGCGAGACGATCGCCATGGAACTGTGGCCCCATGCCGAATTTAACGCCGCGCGCAACAATCTGTATTCGACGGTATCGCGCTTGCGCTCGGCTTTGGGCCCAACACCGGATGGCAAGTCGTGCGTACTCATCCAAAACGAATGTATCGGGCTCAATACTGACTATGTAAAGACCGATGTGAAGCTCTTTGACCAGCTTAGTCGCGAGATCTTGGGGAATCGTATGGGTGCGAGCGGCCCTCACCTGGTCGAGCTGTGTCTTAAGGTTGAACAGATCTACGCGGGGCCGTTGTATATTCCCACCGGCTGCAATCCCACGTTCTTTACGCGCATGCGCCGCATCATGCAATCCAAGTACATCGACTGCATGATTAGGGGAGCAAATGCGGCTCTGGAGGAAAACGACTTGCAGTCGGCAATTTGGCTCGTGGAATCGGGGCTACGCCAGGAGACGGCGCGCGAGGATATGATTCGCTGCGCCATGCGCGTTTACGGTGCGGCGGGGCGACGTCGCGATGTCGTCGAGTTATACAGTGGCCATATGCACCATCTAAGAGAGCAGGTTCAGGGTGTGCCCGAACCCGAGACAAGGCGTCTGTACGAGCGCTTAGTCGAAGGCAGGCTCAAACGCGTGCTCGTCGAGCGATAAAAAACGGGCGTCCGAATCGCTCGGACGCCCGTGGGCTTGCTCGGTTTGAACAGCCGGTTTTAGACGAGCTTGATCTTCTCGATATCCTTGCGCGAGGACTCACGATACAGCGAGAACTTGCGGCCGATAATCTGAACGACATCGGCGTGGCAGCGCTCGGCAAGCTCCTCGGCGGCCTCGCGGGCAGAAAGGCTGGAGCCATCGAGCACGGAACACTTAACGAGCTCGTGCTTCTCCAGGTAGGCGACCGTCTGCTCGACGGTGCCCTCGTTGATGTCGGACTTGCCGATGATGATGGCGGGGTTGAGGTGATGGGCCATGCTGCGAAGCTGCTTGACCTGGGCTCCTGTCAGTGCCATGGGTTCTCGCTTTCTATGTATGGGGCGCCCCGCAACGGGGCCTTAATCTACGTGAGCTGTCCCACGATAGCGCAGGAACGGCGCGGTGTGGAGTGGGTTTACCCAGTTCGCAAAGAATGCGGATGCCGGGTGGGCGGGCGGCGCGGGTTACGGGCGGACGCGTACGGCGACTGAAAGCGGTCTATGGACGGTCAAAAGAGACCGGCTCCCAGCTAATAAACGCCCAGCGGACCTTGCGGACATGATCGAGCATATAGCGCCCCTGCGGCACGCCCTTGGATCCCGGCTCGCCGGCATGGGGGTTCTCAATCATATGCTGAGCAATATAGTCGCGCAGGTGGTCGATTTTATCCTCGTTACCATGCTCGAGCATGCGGGAGAAGTCCGCCACGCCCGCTTCAAGGCTGTCGAAGGTATCGCGTCGAGGCGATTCAAAGTACGTGACCTGCGGCAGGGCACCCATCTGAATGAGGATATTAAAGGCATACACAAACCCATTACTGCAGGTAACCGAGGCGCCGATGGCATTCATCAAGTGCAGGTCATAACGCGGGCTGGAGTTAGCGACCATCGTGACAGCACAACGCCGACAAGCCGTACGGTCAAGCTTGGTAAGCGCGCCCTTTAGGTTGGTCGTTGTAACCGAACGGCTGGCAAAGGCAACATCAACCGCTTTTGCGACCGGCCCCACCAGATTCCAGTCATCATCCCAGGCAAGCTCAAGCGGCGTAATCTGGTCCTCAAGCCCGTAATACTCAATACCGGCATCAAGGGTGCCCAGCATAGCAGGAGAGAAATCAGCAGCAATCACAGGATGCCCGGCCTGCGCAAGTGGAATAGCAATCGACCCAGCCCCACACCCCATATCGAGCACCGACTCACCAGGCTGGAGTGCCAACAGCTTCATAAAATCCCGGGCATAAGGAGCAGTCTCAAGCGGCCGAAAATGCCGAGCCCGCTTATCCCACTCAAAAGAATCATCAGCCCGCCGCCGACCAGCTTGCAAGCGCATCCATTCCTCATTCCAATCCGCAGAAAGCAGCTCAGAACGAATTCCCCTATCAGCCACGGGCCATCCCCCTCACAACAAAAAAGCGGCCCCTCCCAAAAAGAAGAGCCGCAACCAGCATATATCAGAAAGAACCGATCCAACGCCAAACCTTCGCATCAGCAAAGTAGGGCAGGAGCGAAGCGACTGCCACACGGGACAGAACCCAACCGAGGTCCCGTTGCGCGGGAGCCCCGGGGAGGGCAAATATATAAGGTCGATCGCGAGTTCCGCACGAGCCGGAGAGCACTTAATGTGCTCTCCGTGCGAGTCAGGACTGTCCGAGCAGGCGACCTTATATATTTGCCCTCCCCGGGGCTCCTCGCCCGAATCCCTAGCTAGTTCTTCAGCGAGTTCAGCGGCGCCGGGAAGCGTCCACCGCGGTGGGCAAGCACGGTGCCGGCGTTGGGGTTCACCGGCATGATGGGCGCACGGCCGAAC
>CAKUHK010000103.1:0-5542 GCA_934655965.1 uncultured Collinsella sp. | reverse complement strand
ATGTCCTATTAAACGCAAAAAGCCACGTCCGAAGACGTGGCTTTAATTGCGTTGGCGGGAAGTACGGGGCTCGAACCCGCGACCTCCGACGTGACAGGCCGGCGCTCTAACCAAACTGAGCTAACTCCCCAGGCAGTCGTTCGCGTTTGTTTCCGCTCGCGTGCGCTGCGGGGATTAGTATACACAGAAGTCTGTCCGGCGCGCAACAACTTTTTTGAAAAAATTTTTGGGGCCTGTCCGGGAGGGTCTCCGGGGCTGAGGGCGGGGGTTAAGTTTGCTGCTCTACAGTCCTGCGCAAGACGGAAAGCACATTAAGTGCTTTCCTTTGCGTGCGGAACTCGCGACAAACTTAACCCCCGCCCTCAGCCCCGGAGACCCTCCCTGCCGTCACTTTCTTCGAAGACTTTGTTGCTCGCCGCTTCGCGGCTCGGGGTCCCCGTTCTCCGCGGCGGGGTTGTCTAAGGTTTTTGTTGAAACTCGGCCTTTGGCTCAAAGAAAACCGGGGGATGCAATCTGCATCCCCCGGTTTTGTTGCGGTTAGTCTAGGTCAATAAATTTGGTGCTTAGGATCTTGCCGTCTTTTACTAGCATTCTGGCCATGGTGGGGCCTCTGGTGCCTCTGGGGTAGCTGGCGCTGCCCGGGTTGAGGACTAAGCAGCGACCCACTTGGGCTTCTTTGGTTACGTGGGTGTGGCCGTTGATGGCTACGTCTACGGATCCCACCGGGAGGTCTTCGCGGTAGTGGGCTACGGCGAACTTGAGGCCTTCGTAGGTAAAGAGCGCCAAACGGTCTACATCGGGGCCGTAGTCGCGGTAGTAGTCGTTGTTGCCTAGGACCGCTCGCACGGGGGCGATGGTGCATAGGTGCTCGTAGTCCATCTCTGACGTGAGGTCGCCGGCGTGGATGATCAGATCTGCGCCCTTGAGCTCGTCCAGGAGCGCAGGCGAAAGATAGCCGTGGGTGTCCGAGATAATGTCGATGCGCTTGGCGCTTGCACTGTTCATGGGATCCCTTCCGCAAACGATTATGTCCATACATACAAAAATGCCCCACGGCTCCGCAGACAATTGGTCTACAGGGCTGCGGGGCCGGTGTGCTAGAGGCTCAGGGCCTTCTTGAGCGGTACGACGCGACGGCGCGAAACCGGTACGCGTTCGTCGACGCCCGTAATGCCCAACTGGATAGCGCCCGAGGGCACCGTCTCGACGTCCGTGACGCACGCCAGGTTGACGATGTAGCGGCGGTGAACGCGGAAGAAGCCAAAGTCGCAGAGCTTGGCCTCGAACTGCGCCAGCGAGGTCGTCGACAAAAAGCGGTCGTCGACCGTATAGATGCAGGAGTAATCGTCCTTGGCCATGATAAAGCGAATGTCGTCCACGGGGATGAGGACCTTGCGACCGCCCTTTTCCACCGGGATGCGCTCGATGGTCACCTTGCTGTCCGTGACGGGCTTGGCGCGCTGCATGACCTTCTCGATCGCTCGATCTAGGCGAGCCTCCTCGACCGGCTTCATCAGATAGTCGACGGCATCCACATCGAATGCCTCGACCGCATGATCGCTGTAGGCGGTCACAAACACGATCGCCGGCGGATTCTTGAGCTTATGCAGGGCCTCGGCAAGCTGCAAGCCCGAAGCGCCAGGCATCGAAATGTCGAGGAACACGACATCGACGCGACTCTCCATAAGCATCTCGATGGCGGAGCGAACGCTCGACGCTTCTGTGATCGTGCCGATCTTGCCCGTCTGCTCGAGCAAGAAGCGAAGTTCCGAACGGGCCGGGGCCTCATCATCCACAATCATCGCACGCAGCATAGGGATAAAACCTTTCGTCAACTAACTACGTCGGGCATCCGCCAACCGGCGTTAAACCCGTAACCAATTATTCTACTCTTGAATGTCGAAGATGCTCTCCGACAAATCGAGATGCAGGAGCACTTTGGTGCCCTTGCCCGGCGCCGATTCGACGCGCGTATAAGAGTGCGGTCCATAAAAGCGATGGATGCGCTCAGAAATATTGTGCATGGCCACGCCGGCGCCGCCACCTTGCGGGGAGCTGGCATCGGGGCGTGCGGAGCGCTCATCAAACAGCCTCGCAGCCGTGCCCTCGTCCATGCCCACGCCGTTGTCGGCCACGGCGATCAGAATCGCATCGTCGCCGTCTTGGTGGACGGTCACGTCGATCCTCAGGGCACCGTCGTCGCCCATGCCATGACGCACGGCGTTCTCGACAATCGGCTGGATTACAAAGGCCGGGACCAACGTGTCCTCGACATCCTCCGAGACATCGAAGGTCGCCAGTACGCGGTCCTCGCCAAAGCGCGCCTTCTCAAACGTCAGGTAGCGCTTGGTCTGCGCGACCTCGCGCGACACGGGAATGAGCGAGCCCGAGTTGTCGAGCGTGGCGCGATAGAACGAGGAGAACTCGCGCAGCAGCTCGCGGGCGCGCAGCGGGTCGGTGCGCGTAAACGACGCGATGGTGTTGAGCGTATTGAACAGGAAGTGCGGATTGATCTGAGCCTGCAGAGCACGCACCTCGGCACGAGCCGTGAGCTCCTTTTGCACCTCGAGCTCGTGGATGGCGAGCTGCGTGGACAGGATCTCGGCAAAGCCCGAGGCGAGCGCGTACTGGGTACGATCGACGGCGCGCGGGGTCTTGTAGTAGAACTTGAGCGTGCCGACGGTGCGGTCGCCCACCTTGATGGGCGCGATGATGCCGGCGGGGACCTGGTTGTGCGAACCATCCGAACCCACCACGTCCACCATGCGGTTAAACGACTGCACGATGCCGTGCTCGATGACGTAACGCGTGGCAAGCGTGTGGATGGGCGAATCGGGCAGCAGCTTTTCCTCGAACTCGCCTGCGCAGGCCAGCACGTTGCTCTCGTCGGTGATGGCAACCGTCATGGCGCGCGTCTCGGGCAAAATGCGCTGGCACACCAGACGTGCCGACTCCTGCGTCAGGCCACCCTTGATGTCCTCGAGCATGGCAGACGCCACCGAGAGCGTCTCCTCGGTGTACTGCGAGCGCACCGAATCGGGATTGAGCGTCAAGAAGATAAAGATGCACAGAAAGATGCACAACAGCGCGCAGGCGACCACGGTCGCGATAGGCTCGATTCCGGTCGCCAGGGCAAAGACAAAGTACATCAGCACGCAAATGGCGCAAACGACGGCGATTATGCGAAAGATTGATATTGAACTATCGCGCTGGGCGCGGCGGTCGATCATTCAGTCCCCTCCAGGATGCTGGTCAGTTGTGCGTCACGCCAGAGCCCGTCCATGATCTTGGGCCAGAAGCTCTGGAAACGCAGATAGCTTGCGGCGTTTTGGCGTGCGTAGGTCTTGGCCTCGTCGATGCCGTGGCGCCAAATGCGCAGGTATCCCTCGTGCTCTCGGGTAAACATGCTGCGGACCATGGCGGTCTTGCGCACACGGTCGTCGAGCTCGCGCGAAATCCACGGGCCCGGGTAGGGCATGAGCGACGCTGCCGTGACGGGGATGAGCTCCTGCTGGTGCGCGGCAAACGTCAGCTTGGCCCGCTCGTAGTACCAACGGTACACGTCCTGCATAAAGCGCGGCGAGCGCTTCTCGGACTCGGGCGGCAGGTGGCGCACGGTCCACTCGTTATCGAACCACACGTCGTAGCCAAACATGCGCATGTTAAAGAGGTAGTCCAGGTCCTCACCTCGGGTGATAAACGGATCGAAGGCCACACGGGTAAAGGCGCGGGCGTGCAGGGCCACAAGACCACCGCACACGTAGTTGGAGCGCGAGATGCGGGTGCCCGAGAGCGCCTTTTTCATCCAGCGGTTGAACTCGATGCGCTTGGTCCACCAACGATGGCAGATGCCCACCTTGTCCGTGGGAGCCAACGGGGATCCGTCGCGATCGTAGAAGTACCCGCTCTTGACCAAAATCGGCAGACCCTGGCGCGTCTGCTGGCCCAGGGCGTAGGTCGCGCGCTTCATAAAATCGGCGTCGATGACGGTCTCGTCGTCATCCAAGAAGACAACCGCGTCGTGGCCGAGCACGGCGGCGCAGGCAAGCCCCATGTTGCGAATGGCGCCGTAACCGCGCAGGCTCACGCACTCGCCCGAGCCCTTGGGCGCAATCTGCGCCACACGGTCGGCAATGCGCGATGCCTGGGTATTGGTGACCACGGTGACCTTGAGCGCGGGGTGCGCGTCCACGATTTCGTGCACGCGCCTGGACACATCGGCCGTGGCCGAGATGGGGCAGACCACCAAAAGGATGATCCGCGGAATGTCGCGCACCTGCTCGAGCGAGGCCAGGCAGCGGTCGAGCTCGGGGTTAGTGGCATTGAGCTGCGTCGAGTGGTCATAGGCGCCGGGAGCGTTTGCATGGGCATCATCGCCCGCCCAATATGTTGGGATCACAACCGTAGCGTTCATGCTTTTCCCTCCCTGCAACACAAAAACGGGGCGCCGCCAAACACAGGCGGCGCCCCGCGACCTAGCTGACTCCATCATACCCACTTGGGCAAGTCATTGCTCGGAAGTCAGAACGTTTTATGCGGATAACCCCAAAAGAGTACCGCGACGGGCGCAATAACCGCCCGGCGCTTATGCGGTCTGCTCTGCCGCCCGAGTCATGCGGGACAGACGGACCAGCAGCACAAAGCCCACGACCAGCAGCACGCCAATGGAAAGGACGCCCAACGACGGGTTGCCGGTCAGCGAGGTGACGACCGACACCAGGAAGGTGCCCATAACGCTTGCGTAGCGACCAAAGATGTCGAAGAAGCCGTAGTACTCGTTGGACTTTTCCTTGGGGATGATGCGACCAAAGTAGCTGCGGCTGAGCGCCTGCACGCCACCCTGGAACAGGCCGACCAAAATGGCAAGCACCCAAAACTCAAAAGCGGTCTTTAAGAAGAATGCGGCAAACAGCACAATGCCCATGTAAGCGGCGACAGCCACCAAGATCATGTTGAGCGTACCCACGCGACCGGCGAGCTTGCCGTAGATAATGGCGGACGGGAAGGCCACAAACTGCGTAACGAGCAGTGCCAGCACCAGCTGCGTCGAATCGATGCCCAGGGCCGAGCCGTAGCTGGTGGCCATGGAAATGACCGTGTGGACGCCATCGATATAGAAGAAGAACGCGACCATGTACAGAAGGATGGTCTTGTTGCTGGCAATCTCGCGCATGGTGTGCGCAACCTCGGAGAACACGCCACCCACAATATGGCCGATGGTGTCCTCGGGCTTGCGCTCGCGACCGTACTTTTGCTTATAGGTGCGAATGAGCGGCAAGGTAAAGACGAGCCACCAGGCGCCGGTGATAATAAACGACAGGCGCGTGGCCAGCATGGTGGGGATACCGAGGGCCGGGCCGCCCATGATAAGCGCCAGGCAAACGATAAACGGCACGGTGGAGCCGATATAGCCCCAAGCGAAGCCCGAGCTCGACACGACGTCCATGCGCTCGTCGGTGGTGACATCGGGCAGCATGGCGTCGTAGAACGTCATGGACGAGTTAAGGCCGATGGTGCACAGCACGTAGACGGTCAAAAACGC
>CAKUHK010000102.1:0-5674 GCA_934655965.1 uncultured Collinsella sp. | reverse complement strand
CTCGGTCTACGACGCTCGTCGTCTTATGCCCGGCGAGGGCGGAGCGCAACTCAAGCGCCGCGTGTAGGGGCGAGAGCCTCGCGGCATCATAGATATTGGTTACGTTCGAGGCATCGTTTGGTGCCTCGACGTATTTAGAAGGAGAGTGTGCATATGGACGATATGACTTTGGACCTGACGCCCCGAGGTGCGGCTTCGATTGAGACGCTCGTCAACGGCCCGATTCAGACCAACAGTTACGCCGTGATGTCGAATGACGAGTGCTTAATCGTCGATCCGGCGTGGGAGGGTGAGCGTCTTGTGGAGCATATTCGCACCGAACATCCTGGGGTACGCGTGCTCGGCGCCGTCTGCACGCACGGTCATGCCGACCATGTTGGTGGGGTTGCCGGGGTGCGGGCTACCGTTGGCGACGCTGCGCTATATGAGTTGTGCGCTAAAGACGTAGCGGTACCTCGTGCAAATATCGAGGAGCAACGCGCCATGTGGGGCATCGAGACGCCCGATCCGGGTGAGCCGACGCGCTTGCTTGCCGAGGGCGATACGATCGAGGTGGGCGACGTCTGCCTGCAGGTGATCGAGACGCCGGGGCATACGCCGGGCGGCATCGTCCTGTTCGCCGCCACCGAGCAGGGAAATATTGCCTTTGTGGGCGACACGCTTTTCCCGGGCAGCCATGGTCGTACCGATCTTTCCGGCGGCGACGAGGCTGCGATCATGCGCTCGCTCTCCAAACTTGCCAAGGTTCTTCCGCCCGATACCGTTTGCTTGACGGGCCATGGCGATTCGACCACCGTCGCGCGTGAGCTCATGCAGAATCCGTTCATGCAGATGTAGGTTCAAAGCCGTCTCTCGAACCACGAAGACCACTCAATCGTCAAGTTATTTTCCCCAGCGGGTCGATTCTGCGGGGCAAACGGTCAAAATTTGTCCAATCGGATGATATTCGTGAACAAACGAACGTTTATGCCGCGGTATGCCGTGGTAAAATCACAGGCGTTATCGGAGCAACCTTACAGGAGGTTTCTTTTATGCTCGTCAACGCAGCAGACATGCTCAAGAAGGCCGAGGCCGGCAAGTACGCTCTCGGTGCCTTCAACACCAACAACCTCGAGTGGACCCTGGCCATTCTCCAGGCCGCCGAGGAGGCCAAGTCTCCGCTGATCCTTCAGTGCACCGCTGGTGCCGCTAAGTGGATGGGTGGTTTCAAGGTCTGCGCCGACATGGTCAAGGCTGCCGTCGAGGCCACGGGCGTTACCGTTCCCGTCGCCCTTCACCTCGATCATGGTTCTTACGAGGACTGCTTCAAGTGCATCGAGGCCGGCTTCACGTCCATCATGTATGACGGCTCTCACGAGGAGACCTTCCAGCTTAACCTCGACCGCACCAAGGAGCTCGTTGAGCTTGCCCACTCCAAGGGCATGTCCATCGAGGCCGAGGTTGGCGGCATCGGCGGCACCGAGGACGGCGTGACCTCCAACGGCGAGCTCGCTGACCCCGCTGAGTGCAAGCAGATTGCCGACCTGGGCGTTGACTTCCTCGCCTGCGGCATCGGCAACATCCACGGCGTGTACCCTGCCGACTGGGCCGGCCTTTCCTTCGAGCGTCTGGGCGAGATCAAGGCCCAGACCGGTGACCTGCCCCTCGTTCTGCACGGTGGCACCGGCATTCCCGAGGATCAGATCAAGAAGGCCATCTCCCTGGGCATCTCCAAGATCAACGTCAACACCGACCTGCAGCTTGTCTTCGCCGCTGCCACGCGTGAGTACGTTGAGGCTGGCAAGGATCAGCAGGGCAAGGGCTTTGACCCCCGCAAGCTCCTCAAGCCTGGTCGCGACGCCATCGTTGCCCGCACCAAGGAGCTCATGGAGGAGTTTGGCTCCGTCAACAAGGCGTAAGCGTCGATAAACTTATCCCGCCGGAAGCCCCGTCCCCCTTCACTGTTTCCTCTGCGCTCACCTGGCTTCGCCAGAAGTCGCGCCGAGGAAACAGCTCCGGGGGACGGGGCTTCCTTCGTTTTCCGCCGCAGGGTTACGGGGCTGAGATAATTTAATAGCTACCGTTTATCGGTGTTGGGGGCTCCTTGGTTGGGGCTTTGTTTTTATCTCGGTACAATGGGTTTGGTTTGTCGTTCGGTGTGGGAGTGGTTATGGCTGTTGTTGATGTGTTGCCTTCGGATGGGAAGGTTGTTGACGAGGGTCCTGTTGGGTGCTCTGTTGATGTTTGCTGTGATGACTTTCGTCATCTCGATATTGGATTGCCGCCCGAGATTCTTCGCCTCAAGGATGCCGGGTATTTGACGCAGGCTGTTGCAGCTTGCGATCGTCTTTTGGAGCAGAATCCTGAGCCTTCGCTGGCTGCTTGTGTTCGTGCCGAGCGGTATCGCATGCTTGAGACTCCGCTTCATTTTTCGGTGTCGCGCGATCAAGCCATTGCGATGATTCGCGAGGAGTGGTCTGAGTTTACCGAGGAGCAGTTTGACGATCTGATCGACCGTAAGCGTATTGACTGGCGTTTCATCGATGGCGAGCTGTTTGTTCTCGACAACTTCCTCGATTCACTTCGCGTGTACCCCAAGGAGGTTCCGGGCTTGCGTCCCGATCCTACGGACGGAATTGCGCTGCGCAACCAAATGCTCAAGGAGATGGAGTCGCAGAACGGGCTGTCCCGCGTCATTACCCTTAAGGCGTCCGTAT
This sequence comes from uncultured Collinsella sp., assembly GCA_934655965.1. GTDB lineage: Bacteria > Actinomycetota > Coriobacteriia > Coriobacteriales > Coriobacteriaceae > Collinsella. The sequence goes on along the minus strand of CAKUHK010000102.1, from coordinate 2,978 downwards.
CTGTTCCCGGTGCCCTTGAGGGGGAGACCGTTCGCGCGTGGCTTCCCGTCGCGGCTGCTTGCCGCCAGCAGGCTCCTGTCGAGATTCTCGACATGACGCCGGAGGGTGCTTTTGCTCCCGCGAATGCTTCGGCGCGCACTGTCTCATGGTCTTCCTCGAGCGAGCGCTCATTCTCGGTGACCTATCGCTACCACATTGACGCCGCCTATTGCGATGTCTATGGCGGCACACTTCCGGTGCATCCGTGCATGGACGCGCTGCTACCCGAGGACACTTCTGAGGACCGCCCGCATATTGCGTTTACGCCGTACCTGCAGCAGCTGACGAAGCGTGTCATTGACGGGCTCGAGGATCCGCTCGATCGCGCCCGAGCTATCTACGATTATCTGACACAGCATATCGATTATCGCTATCAGCCGCCGTACCTGCTTTTGGGCTCCATCGCCGATGACTGCGTGCATTCGCTTCGTGGGGATTGCGGCGTTATGGCACTCACGTTTATCACCATGTGTCGCATCGCCGGCGTGCCCGCCCGTTGGCAGAGCGGCCTGTATGTTGCACCCGATTCGGTCGGGCCGCATGACTGGGCGGAGTTCTATACACCGCAGACCGGCTGGCTTAACGCCGATGTCTCGTTCGGCTCCTCGGCGCGCAGGATGGGAGAGGAGTGGCGTCGCCGCCACTACTTTGGCAACCTCGATCCGTGGCGCATGGTGGCAAACAATCGGTTCCAAGCCGAGTTTGAGCCTGCCTTCGATGGTATGCGCGAGGACCCCTGCGATAACCAGATGGGCGAGGTTTCGGTCGACGGGCGCGGGTGCCGCCAGCGTGAGATGCTTCGTTCGGTCGAACTCGTCGAAATGCTCGAAGTTCCATTTTCGGGCTAATCGATAGCAAGCTGTGATAAACTAACTCACGCATTACGTGCCCGAGTGGCGGAATTGGCAGACGCAGTGGACTCAAAATCCACCGTTGGCAACAACGTGCGAGTTCGAGTCTCGCCTCGGGCACCATACATGCAAGTGAGCGTTCAAGGGGGTTTAGGCCCCCTTTTTCGTGCCGAACTCGCGTGAGCGCGCGGAGCGTTAAGCAAACAGGCCTGTGGCCTGTTTGTAGCGGAGCGTGGCGAGGGCGCCATGCGCCCGAGGCCCGGGGCTTCGCGAAGCGAAGGCCCTTCGAGTCTCGCCTCGGGCACCATACATGCAAGTGAGCGTTCAAGGGGGTCAAGACCTCCTTTTTCGTGTACGTAATGTGATAACGCTTCGAACGTGTTATTATCGCCAAGGCGTTGTTCCCGCAATGCCCTAAAGAGGAACCCGAGGGTTCCCACCTTTTGGCGCCAATGAGCAGCTGACTGGTCATACAACTTAGATTCCCTTCCTCATAGTGCGGATGTCTATGTGTACGACCTGGTTGCTGAGAAGCGCCGGGTTATTTTTTTATGAATGGAGGTAGGGAAAATAGCTAAGTCTGATGACACCCGCATCAACGACGAGATCACTGCATCCTCGTGCCGTTTGATTGGCGTCGATGGCTCTCAGCTCGGCCTGTTCGCCATCCGCGATGCTCAGCGCGTCGCCGACGATCAGGGTCTCGACCTGGTCGAGATCGCTCCCAACGCGGAGCCGCCGGTCTGCAAGGTCATGGACTACGGTAAGTTCAAGTACCAGCAGGCCATGAAGGCCAAGGCTGCTCGTAAGAACCAGTCCAAGGTCGAGGTTAAGGAAATGAAGTTCCGACCCAAGATCGACGTTGGCGACTACGAGACCAAGAAGGGCCACGTTCTGCGTTTCCTCAAGAAGGGCGCACGCGTTAAGATCACCATCATGTTCCGCGGCCGTGAGATGGCTCACCCGGAGCAGGGTCTTAACGTTCTCGAGCGTCTCGCCGAGGATCTCAAGCCTTACGCTACGGTCGAGTCCAAGCCTAAGATGGAAGGCCGTAACATGCTTATGCTGCTCGCCCCGATTAAGGGCGCCTTCGATGAGGATAAAGCGGCAAGCGATACCAAGTAACTAGTGTTCTGTAACCGATTAAGGAGTATTTCATGCCTAAGATGAAGTCCCACAGCGGCACCAAGAAGCGTTTCCGCAAGACTGGTACCGGCAAGCTTATGCGCGCCAAGGCTTTCAAGAGCCACATCCTGAGCAAGAAGTCCACCAAGCGTAAGCGTGGCTTCCGTCAGGAGACCGAGATCGCTGCTGCCGACCGCAAGGTCATCAAGTCGCGTCTCGCCTAAGTTCGCGTTCCCGTTTTTCGTTTTACCGTCTAGGAGTTGATAGAACATGGCACGTATTAAGCGCGCTGTTGCCGCCAAGAAGAAGCGCCGTACCGTTATGCACCGTGCGAAGGGTTACTACGGTGCCGCTTCGCGTACTTACAAGCATGCTAAAGAGCAGGTCCAGCACTCCCTGCAGTATCAGTATCGTGATCGCCGCAACAAGAAGCGTGAGATCCGCTCTCTCTGGATCACCCGTATCAACGCTGCTGCTCGCCTGAACGACATTTCTTACTCTCAGTTCATGCACGGCCTGAAGGTTGCCGGCATCGAGCTCGACCGCAAGGTTCTGGCTCAGATGGCTTACGAGGACATCGAGTCCTTCAACGAGCTGGCCACCATCGCCAAGAAGGCCCTCGAGGCCTAATAGATTCTCTTGAATCACTAGGGGAGTGTCGCGCTGTGTGCGGCACTCCCTCTTTTTATCTGAGCCGCTGGTTTACATAGCCAAAAGCACGGGTAGATAGACATTTACAGATGACCGATCTTTATATATCTCTAAACCGAAGGGTCATCATCTGATGCATGCGGAAAAAACCGCATCAGTCTTTCTATTGATAGTAGAAAGCGATTTTTTGTGTAGGACTTGTGAAGAGTAGAATTGACGTCCCACAGCGCTTCGTGGTCTGGCAATATATCTCCTTGCCGCGCGGCCCGGTCGAACCGGATCAGCCGCAAGGCGTGCACCTTGAGAACCGGA
>CAKUHK010000101.1:0-6075 GCA_934655965.1 uncultured Collinsella sp. | reverse complement strand
GCAATCAAGTAGCTATTTTACTTGATATTGTACTTAGCCATGAGGGCGTCAACGGTACCGTCATCGGTCAGGTCCTTGATGGCCTGGTTGATGTCGTCCTTGAGCTTGGTGTTGCCCTGGTTGATGGCGATAGCGTACTCCTCGCCGGTGCTGATCTGCTTGATGGTCTGGCAGGTGTTGAACTGCTCGGCGGTCAGCTGGCTGGCAACGGAGCGGTTGGTCACCACGGCGTCACCCTTGTCGGACTGCAGAGCGCTGAAGCACTCGGTGGCGTCCTTGTAGGGAACGATCTTGGCCTTGGGGAAGTTCTCCTGGGCAAAGGCCTCGGCGGTCGAACCGGACTGGACGATGATTGTGGCGTCGGCGTTGTTGAGCTTCTCGCTGTAGTTATTGGCCGTAATGTCGGTGTTGTCGACCTTGGTCACGATAGCCTGATCGTCCATGTAATAGGAGTCAGAGAAAGCGACTTCCTTCTCACGCTCGGGCGTATCGGTGATAGCCGCGATGGAGACATCGTACTTGGCGCCCGAAGCAACGCCGGGGACGAGCGTGTCGAAGTCGTTGTTGACATACTCGACGTCCAGGCCCAGCTTGTCGGCGATAGCCTTGATAAGCTCAAGGTCAAAGCCCTGGTAGTCGCCGTTGTCGTCCTTGTACTCAAACGGCGCATACTCGGCAGAGGTGCCGACGGTCAGCGTACCGTCCTTAACGAGCGCGTACTCCTTGGAGCCGTCGACCTTCTCGACCTTCACGTCGTCAGAGCTGCTGGAACCGGCATCGGAACCAGAGGGGGCATTGGACGAGCCACAACCCGTCAGTGCAAGGGCGAGCGCCATGGCGCCCGTGGCGGCAAATGCGCCAAGCTTCTTGAGCTTCATAATCAGTCTCCTTCCGGTGACCCCACTTGATTCAGAGGTCTGCAAAAACTGTTGGCTATTATGCACCCGTAATTGCAAATCTGCAATCAGAAAACTGATTGAAACAAACCCATAACGTGAATGAAACCTTCTACCTTGTGACGGTTATAGCTGCTGCAATGATCTCAATAAGTTGATTTCAGCTGCATAACCTGCAAGTTCGTTCGGCGTCTCCAAAATAAACGGCAATGCACGCAAACGGCTATTCGATACAATATTCTGCATAACCTGCATACCGCCGCCAAACTCCTCGCTGCCAAGGTAGCCCTTGCCGATGCACTCGTGACGATCTTTATGGGCACCACAGGGATTCTTGGAGTCGTTGATATGCACGGCACGCAGACGATCGATACCCACTACGTGGTCGAACTCGTCGAGCACGCCATCAAGATCGTGGACAATGTCGTAGCCGGCATCGCTCACGTGGCAGGTGTCCAGACAAACACCCAACTTGCCCGATAGCTCGGGACGTTTGGCGGCAACGCCCTCGATAATGCGCGCCAGCTCTTCAAAATTACGGCCCACCTCGGTGCCCTTGCCCGCCATGGTCTCGAGCAACACTGTCGTCTGCTGCCCCTCAAACATCACCTGACGCAAGGTGTCGACGATCATCTGAATGCCAGCATCGGCCCCCTGTCCCACATGCGCACCGGGATGGAAGTTGTAGTAGTTGCCGGGCAGCGCTTCTAGACGCTGCAAGTCCTCCGCCATGGCCTCCAAGGCAAACTCGCGCGCCCGCTCTTTGGCAGAACAGGGGTTATAGGTATAGGGGGCATGCGCCACGAGAGGGCCGAAGTCGTTTTGCGCCATAAGGTCACGCAGGGCCGCCACGTCATCCATGTCAAGGTCTTTCGCCTTGCCGCCGCGCGGGTTGCGCGTAAAGAACGCAAAGGTATTGGCGCCAATGGATAGCGCCGTCTCCCCCATCGCCCGATAGCCCTTCGTCGTCGAAAGATGGCACCCAATCGTCAGCATCTCCAGCTCTCCCCCATCAGTTGCGGTGAAATAGTTCCTGTTAACGCCCTATTCTGCCGCAAACAGGAACTATTCCACCTCAAGTTAAAAAAGGTCATCAGGAGCGCGTTTTTCCGAAGGCTTTAAGCGCGGCCGTTACGGGACCAGGCTGAAAACGTCGGCGCACGTCGTCAAGACGTTCGGGGATATCGATATGCTGCGGGCAGTGGCGTGCACATTTGCCGCACTTGACACAATTGCTCACGAGCTTGGGCTCGCTCGTCCGCACCGCGCTCGCCGTAAAGTATTGCGACAGCCCCGTAAACCAGCTGTGCGCGTAGCTCGCGTTGTAGGCGGCAAAGCAGCCGGGGATGTTGATGCCCTTGGGACACGGCATGCAGTAGCCGCACCCCGTGCAGGGTACACGATTCGATTTCTCAAACTCCGTCAGCACGCGTGCGATGGTATCGAGCTGCTCCATCGTCATCGAATCCGGTAGCGCACGACTTGCCAGCAACGCGTTCTCGTCCACCTGCGCGGTATCGGTCATGCCCGAAAGCAGCATGGTTACCTGCGGATGGTTCCACACCCACGAAAGCCCCCAAGCAGCCGGTGTCTTCAGATGCGGATCGTTCGCGCTATCGAGCACGGCGCGGGCCCGCGGCGGCAGCTTGCCCGCCAGACGTCCGCCCAACAGCGGCTCCATCACAAACACCGCAAGCCCGCGCTCGGCAGCGGCCAAGAGCCCCGCCGTTCCCGCCTGATAGCGTTCACCGGCGTAGTTGTACTGAATCTGGCAGAAGTCCCAGTCATACGCATCGAGCATCGTAATGAAATCCGAGGCGCTGCCGTGGTACGAAAAGCCTATCTGGCGAATACGCCCCGCAGCCTTATGGCGCGCAATCCAGTCCTCGATACCCAACGCAACCACACGCTCCCATTGCGCGGGCGAGGTGATGTTGTGCATAAGGTAGTAGTCGATATGATCGGTCCGCAGGCGGCGCAGCTGCTCGTCAAAATAGCGGTCGAAATCCTCCGCGCATTTGCACGAAGCATGCGGCAGCTTTGTCGCGAGCAAAACCTGATCGCGCAGGCCCAAGCGCTCAAGCGATGCCCCGACGCACGCTTCGTTGCCGGGATAGAGATAGGCCGTGTCCAGGTAGTTAATCCCCTGCTCCACCGCACGCGAAATGATGGCATCGGCCGTCTTCGCATCGGGGCGTCCCGGCGCGCCGGGAAACCTCATGCACCCCAGCCCCAACGCCGAGATACGGTTGCCGCTTTTGGGGTCAACGCGATACTGCACGGCCCCTCCTCTCCCACCAAGGCCCTGATAAGGCGAAACAAATCCGTCACGTCATCGAAACACATCGGAATCGCAATTGAGAACGTATCGTAACGCAGCAGAAATCGAGCCGTCACGGCGCCGCTTTAACATCAGCAAAAAGCCCGATGAAAGGAGCCCACCATGCCCGCGCTCGACCTTTGGAACCTCGCCTCCCAGCTCAAAAGCACCGATTATCGCTGGATCGATCTCACCCACACACTCTCGTGCGACACCCCGCACTGGTTTGGCTTTAAGCCGTTCGAGTCCACCAAGCTCTTCGACTACCTGCCCGACACGCCCGAGGGTATGCTCGCGCCCATGCGTTGCTTTCAGTATTCGGTCGCTTCGCAGTACGGCACCCACGTCGACGCGCCGCGCCACTTTCATGTCGACGGACGCTCCCTCGGCGAGATCGAGCCCATCGAGTTTATGCATCCACTCTGCGTGATTGACAAGCACGAGGAGTGCGCCGCGAACCCCGATTATGTCCTGACTGTCGAGGACCTCAAAGCCTGGGAGGATGAGCACGGCCGCATTCCCGAGGACGCCTTTGTCGCTTTCCGCTCCGATTGGTCCAAACTCGCCGATCTCGAGAACAAGGACGAGGACGGCCAGCCCCACTACCCCGGCTGGGACCTCGACGCCATCAAGTGGCTTGTCGAAGAGCGCAACATCGGCGCCATCGGCCACGAACCGGCAGATACCGACCCGGCGACCATCACCACGCGCGAGGATGCCTACCCCTACCCCGGCGAGCAGTACATCCTCTCGGTCGACCGCTACCAGATCGAGGTCATGGACCATCTGGATGAGCTCCCCGCCACAGGCGCCGTCATCTTCTGCACCTTCCCCAAGGTTCGCGATGGTGTCGGATACCCCGCGCGCGTCTTTGCGGTCTGCCCCGCGGCATAGGCTCCGCACGTCTATTCCTTTAAATACCGCCGCCCCGCATGTACAAGACGCGCAGGCAGCTTACAATCCATCAGGCGCCCCTACGCGGGCGCCTTTTATATGGGGAGATGATTCACATGCAGATCAACAAAGTTGCCTTTATCGGCAAAGGCGGTGTCGGCCTGCTCTACGGCAGCATGATCGCTCAGGCGCTCGGCAACGACGCCGTCGAATACGTTATGGACGACGCACGCTTCGATCGTCACGCAAACGACGCGCTCACCATCAACGGCAAGCCTTGCGCGCTCAAGTCCGTTCGCGCGAGCGAGGCAATGCCCGCCGACCTGGTCATCCTCACAGTCAAGACAACTGGACTCGATCAAGCGCTCAAAACCATGGAGAGCGTCGTGGGGCCTGACACGTTGATCGCATCGCTGTGTAACGGCATCACCAGCGAGCAAAAAATCGCCGAGCGCTTTGGCTGGGAGCACACCGTCCTGGGTATCTGCCAGGGCATGGACGCCGTATTTCTCAACGGCGAGCTCACTTTTACCAACACCGGCGAGATTCGTTTTGGCGCGGGCGCCGGCACCGACCCCGCAACCGTTACCGCCATCGACGAGCTTTACACGCGCTGCGGCATCGCTCACACCGTCGAGGACGACATCGCGCACCGCATGTGGGCCAAGCTCATGCTCAACGACGGCATTAACCAAACCTGTATGGCCTACGGCGGCACCTACGGAAGCGCTACGGAGCAAGGCTCCGAGCAGCGTCGCTGTTTTGTCTCCGCCATGCGTGAGGCACTTGCGGTCGCCAACGCCGAAGGCATCGAGCTCGCCGAGGCAGACCTGACGCAGATGGTGCACCTCATCGAGGGGCTCGACCCCGCCGGTATGCCTTCGATGGCGCAGGACCGCATCGCGCAACGCAGGACAGAGGTCGAGGAGTTTGCGGGTACCGTCTGCCGCTTGGCGGCCAAGCACGGTATCCAAGTACCGCAAAATGAATGGCTCTTTTCGCGCATCCGCGAAATTGAGGCCAGCTGGTAGCCCCACCCCCATCGCTTCAAATACAACCTAAGCAGGCGAGCCTTCGCGAAGGACCGTTTCCTCGCGAAGGCTCGCCACATTAGGGCTGGACTGGAATCAGGACAAACGTTGCGAACCTGGAACCTCGTCTTCGTCATCACGGCAAAGGACCACGCCCGCACTTCCCAGCAATGCGGCAGCAATCAGTGCGCCGACCACGATGGGAGCAGCTCCGCATGTCCCTTGCACACCCGCGACAAGCGCGGCAGTAGGGCCAAGACAACCGAGCGCAAGTGCGACGGCGGCAACAGCGATATCTCGAGCGTTCATGAGACCACTTCCTCCACGGGAAAGACCTTGTTTCTCAAGACTTAGTGTGCCCCACGCCCATATGCCCGACGTACCGCCACGGTAAGGGCTCTGTTAACTCAAGCGCACGCATAGAACGGGCGCCTTTACGTTGCCCAAAAGCTCGGTAAAGACGCCCGTCCGCCAAATATCTGTGATGTCGAAAAGATTACCAGCCGGTGTAGTAGTCGGTGGTTCCGGCAGCGCAGCCGGAGTCATAGACCTTGCACTCACCCTTGGATCCGGTAAACGTGGAGCCCTGGGCCTTATCGCCCGCAGCAACAACGTAGTAGCCATCGGAATCGCGCCAAAAGCCCTCAGAATCCTGCGTCCACTCGCCCGTGCGGTGATGATAGAGCACATTGCTGCTGTAATAGGTCTCACGGCGGCCGTTATAGTTATTGACGCCGCTCGAACGTGTCAGGCCCGAGCCGTTGGCGTAATACGCAGCGGACGCGTAAGACGAGCCGTAGCCGGCATTGTAATACGAAGCCTGAGCGGCCTCAGCAGCCTCGGCTTCGGCGGCCGCGGCCTCGAGCGCCTCGCGCTTGGCATCCTCAAGCGTGGAGCGAAGCTCGTCGAGCTCGGTCGACTTGGCGTCGACCTC
>CAKUHK010000100.1:0-6190 GCA_934655965.1 uncultured Collinsella sp. | reverse complement strand
CTTGCCGCGCACGGCGTGACCTGCATCATCCAGCCCGGCGGCTCCAAGCGCGACGACGAGAGCATCCAGGCCTGCAATGAGCACGGCATCGCAATGGTCTTTACGGGGGCCAGGCATTTTAGGCACTAAGTTCCGCCCTGGGACAAAATAATCTCTGCAAAAGACGGCTGCTCCGTTTGGAGGGCCGTCTTTTTGGTATAAGAGGACGGAACAACTAACACGAAAGGTTCAACCATGCCCCAGATTGATGATGCCGAGCTGTTTGGCAATGCCGAGGATCAGCGTGCGTACGAGGACTTTTGCGCCAATCAAGGCGATGTTGAGAAGTTCACGCTCGACAAGCCCGCGCTCATCTGCCGCTGGCGCATGTCAAACAAAAAGGTACCCATGCTCAACCGTCACATTCGCGCGCTGTCCGAGCGCCTGGTGCAGGGCGAGCCGCTTACCCATAACATGCTCAGCTGGGCCAAGCAGCACGTTGAGTGGTCGCTTGCTGAGGGCGACTATACCGCCCACGACGGCGTACTCATGCTGGTGATCGACGTCAACGGTAACGCCGCCATGACGGTGGGGGAGTACGAGCCGCTGGCCGACACGTCGGCCAAGGCGCTGCGTGCCCGCTCTGCCGAGGCCCGATCCGAGGCCGACGAGACCGGCGTGGCACCGGAGCTGCTCGCTGCCGTCAACAACGGCGAGCTGGTCTTTGTGGCGCCGGAGGACGAGTGCCTGTGCGGCACGGCGACGCTCATCGAGCAGTTGGCACAGACCAGGGACATGCCAGTCGCACGCGTGGATATCCCCGCTCAGCTCAAGGGCGCGCTGTTCCTGGTGAGCGACGAGCACGGCGTGGTCCCTGCGACCGACGCCGACGCTGCTGAGGCGGACGCCGCCACGGTCGCCTTCTTCGCCGACGGCTACGAAAAGCTCCGCGCCCGCCGCTAAATGATTATTCTGGGACGGGGACTAAAAAATCATTTTGGTCCCCGCTCCCGTCGCGAGTGCGAGGCGGACAAAGCGCCACCGCTCGCGAACAGTTCTGTCACCTTGGCACCGCGCGCGGCGCACGTCTGCAGTTTCGCGGCCATAATGGTGGCAAGACAACCGAGAGGGGAGCGGAATCCATGGCGCTGATCTATATCGTTGAGGACGACGAGCCCATCCGTCGCGAGCTCGCCGACATTCTGGCCCGTGCCGGGTTTGAGGTCGAGGTCTGCGAATCGTTTGAGCACGTCTCGCGCGACATTCTGGCAGCAACGCCCGATTTGGTGCTGCTCGACCTTTCGCTTCCCGTCAAAGACGGCCAGCATATCTGTCACGAAGTCCGCCGCGAATCCGAAGTCCCCATCATCGTCCTCACGTCGCGCACGACCGAGATCGACGAGGTCATGGCCATGACGCTCGGTGCGGACGACTTTGTCCCCAAGCCCTACAGCGCCCGTGTGCTTGTGGCGCGCATCAATGCGCTGCTGCGGCGCACCACGGTGGCCGGCGAGCGCAGCACGCTTGTCCACAAGGGGCTGGAGCTCGACCTCGCCCGCTCCGCGGTCACCAACACCGCAACCGGCGACAGCACCGAGCTCACCAAAAACGAGCTGCGCATTCTCTCGCTGCTCCTGAGCCGTGCGGGCAAAATCGTCTCGCGTTCGGCCATCATGCAGGACCTGTGGGACTCCGACGCCTTCGTGGATGACAACACGCTCACCGTCAATATCAACCGCCTGCGCTCCACGCTCGAAAAAATCGGCATCAAGGGGTATCTGACCACGCACCGCGGCCAGGGCTATTCGGTCTAGGGGCCGGCCATGTCGTTTGCCAAGTTCTTTAAAGACGCGCTGCTTCCCGTTGCCGTGTGGACGTGCGGCGTGCTGCTGAGCTGCTTTGTGCTGGCGGTCGCCGGGGCGCCCGTCTCCATCGTGATTGTGGCGGTCGGCGTGTCCTTTATCTTTGGCATGCTCGGCATCGTGATCGAGTACGCGCGTCGACGCCGTTTTCTGCATCAGCTGGAGCGCGCCGCCGATGAGCTGGAAAGCCCCGCATGGGTGCAGGAGATGGTGCAGTGCCCGACGCATGCCGAGGGCGAGCTCGAGTACGAGGTCTTGCGTCGCGTGGGTAAGGCGGCTTGCGATGAGGTGGCCGAAGGCCGCCGCCAGACCGATGACTATCGCGACTATATCGAGAGCTGGGTCCACGAGGCCAAGCTGCCCCTGGCGGCAGCTCATCTGATTCTGGAAAACCTGGACGGCAGCGAAGACGATCTTTCGCGTGTGGATGACCTGGGTCGCGAGCTGGCCCGCGTGGAGCGCTATATCGACCAGGCGCTCTACTATGCGCGCTCGGAAGTGGTGGAGCGCGACTATCTGATTCGCCGCTGGAGCCTCAAGGCTCTGGTGACGGGCGCGATCAAGGCCAACGCGCGTGAGCTCATCGCGGCACACGTGGCGCCGGTGTGCGAGAACCTTGACTTTGAGGTCTTTACAGACGAGAAGTGGCTTGAGTTTATCCTGGGCCAACTCATTCAGAACAGTATTAAATATGCGCGCGAGGACGGTGCGAAGATCACGTTTTCGGGTGCGCTGCTGGACGAGGGGCTGGCGAGTGAGCGCATTGAGCTCACTGTTGCCGATAACGGCTGCGGCGTGAGCGCGGCAGACCTGCCCCGCGTGTTCGAGAAGGGCTTTACCGGCGACAACGGCCGCACCACCAAACGCGCAACGGGCATCGGCCTCTACCTGGTGGCACGCCTATGCTCCAAAATGGGCATCGACGTCACCGCGGCATCGGAACCCGGCAAAGGCTTCACCGCAACCTTCGCCTTCTCAACCAACAAGTTCCAATATTTCGAGTAGCTGCGCTCCTGCTGTCTTTCTCTGGGCTACGTTCACGTTCGGGAACATAGCTGAAGCAACTGACGCAATGTTCCCGAACGTGAACAGTGCTATGAGGCTCGAAAGAATCCCCTAAACAAAAACGTGCCGCCCCAAACGGGGCGGCACGCCATCTTTTTATTCAGCCAACTCGCTGAAGTAAGGCTGCGAAGGCCGCGGGGCCGGGAGGGGTTTCCTAAGGGCACATCCCGCAGCCGCAACGCGGCGAGGACGTGCCCGTGGAAACCCCGCAGGCCCCGCGGCCGGTGGGAGCAACGCTACTTCACGACCAAGATGTCGCAGTCCGTGTTACGCAGCAGGAACGTCGAAATCGAGCCCAGTAGCGCGTACTTGATCGAGGACAGGCCGCGGGCACCGCAGAGCACCAGGTCGGGCTTGACCACGTCGAGCATTTCGTCCTTGAGCGTCTCGCGAATGCGGCCGGCGCGAATCATGACCTCGACCTCGGGAATATCGGGATTGGCCTTGGCCTCCTCGAGCTGCTCGGCGATGGAGTTATTAAAGGCCTCCTCCAGGCCGTTGACCAGATCGACCGGATAGGAACCGGCGCTCTCGAGCGCCGTGGAATCGATGACGTGGCCGATAATCAGCTTGGCGCCGTTGTTCGCGGCGACCTTGATGGCGCGCGCGAGCACAAAATCCTGCTGCTCAGTACCGTCGAGTGAAACAAATACCTTGGTGTAGCCCTCGTTCATGGTTTCCTCCTTGGTCTATCGCACGGGCGCGGGGCTCGTGCGTCGGGCGGGCGCGGAAGCGTGGACCGCCGGACACTTTACCTTGTTGCAGTTATACCCAAGGATTTGGGTTTGACCGTTTGCAATTCTGTGAACGGACGAGTTTTTTGGTAAGGGTCGGCGCAGGCGCGCCCGAACGGTTGATAATGGGACATCGCCCGCACCGTCCGCAGAACAATATCGGCGGGTGACTAACGAGGGGGTCCCTTTGGATATTATCGAGCTTCTAAAATCTGCCTTCATGGGCCTGGTCGAGGGCATTACCGAATGGTTGCCGGTTTCGTCGACGGGCCACATGATCTTGGTGGACGAGTTCGTCAAGATGAACGTGAGCGAGACGTTCTGGAATATGTTCCTGGTCGTGATTCAGCTTGGTGCCATTTTGGCCGTCTGCGTGCTGTTCTTCCACGAGCTCAATCCGTTCTCGCCCAGCAAGGGCAAGGAAGGCCGTCGCGACACGTGGGTGCTGTGGGGCAAGATTGTGCTCGGCTGTATTCCCGCCGCGGCGATCGGGCTGCCGCTCAACGATTGGATGGAGGAGCATTTCTATAACGCTCCCGTCGTGGCGCTGGCGCTTATCGTCTACGGCGTGCTGTTCATCGTGATTGAGAATTGGCGTGCCCGCAAGCGCGAGGAGATGGCCGTTGCCGGTTCGTTTGGTTCGCGTGCTGTGGTGTCGGGTGGACGTCCCGCCGGTGCGCACTTTGCGGCGCCTGCTGCGGCTGCCGCCGAGGACGAGGGCGATGACGAGAATCTGGACTTTGGCTCCATCGCCACGCTCGAGGATCTGAGCTGGAAGACTGCGCTGGGCATCGGCTGCTTCCAGGTGCTTTCACTGGTGCCGGGTACATCCCGCTCCGGTTCCACCATCATCGGCGGCCTGCTGCTGGGCTGCACGCGTTCGGTGGCGTCCAAGTTTACGTTCTTCCTGGCCATCCCCGTCATGTTTGGTGCGAGTGCGCTCAAGCTGGTCAAGTACTTCATTAAGGGCGGTACCTTCGGCGCCAACGAGATCGCCATCTTGGGCGTGGGCTGCGTCGTGGCCTTTGTGGTTTCGCTCATCGCCATCAAATGGCTCATGGGCTTTGTCCGCCGTCACGACTTCAAGTGTTTCGGCGTCTACCGCATCATCCTGGGCATCGTGGTGCTCGCATACTTCTTCGTCCTCCAGCCGATGCTCGGATTGTAAGATTTCCCCTGAGTTGCGGTGAAATAGGGATTAAATGGCCTTGTCGAAGGCTTCAACGGTCCCTATTTCACCGCAACTTCTTTGGTGCATTGGGGTCAGGTTACTTTGCACCAACTTGGTGCAGACAAACCTGAACCCTTTGCACCAATTTATTCGGCCACGGTGTGCTCGGGCTTGCGGTTGAAGACGAGTTTGTCTACTACGGCCTGCAGCGACATGCGGCGGACGGTGTCGTAGGCTTCCTGCGTGCTGTAGGCGCAATGGGGTGTGACGATGCAGCGCGGATGCGCGATTAGGGCCTGGTTGGGTGCGGTTTCGTCGGCGAGCACGTCAAGTGCGGCACCGCAGATGCCGCGCGTGCCATCGCTGGCGATGCCCTCGTCCAACGCGGCGACCAGGGCATCCTCATCCACGATGGTCCCGCGGGCCGTGTTAATCAAAAATGCTGAGGGTTTCATAAGCGCAAGTTCGCGCTTGCCAATCAGCTTCTCGGTCTCGGGAATCAGCGGACAATGCAGGCTGACGATATCCGATGTGCCGAGCAGTTCGTCGAGCGTTTGAGCCCTGGCGCATCCGGCGGCGGCAAGCTCTTCTGCGCTCTTGGTCGGCGCCCATACCAGTACCTTCATGCCGAGCGACTGCGCGATGGGCGCTACGGCACGTGCGATGCTGCCAAAAAAGACAAGTCCCAGCGTGCGGCCCTGCGTGCGATGCATGGTGTAGCCGGCAAGTGGATTCCAGGCGCCATCACGCACGTCGCGGTTGAGAAACGTAACTTGGCGCATCAGGTCAAGCATCAAAGCGATGGCGTGTTGAGCGACGTCGTCCGAGCAGTATCCGGGGCAGTTGGTGACGGTGATGCCGTGTGAGGCCAGACGGTCGACGGCAACGTGGTTCAGGCCGATAGACATGTTCGAGACAATGCGCATCCCCGCGGCGGCCATGGCGTCGGCACACGTATCATCGACGGGACCGAACTCGCCGACAAAGCCCTCGCAGCCTGCCAGCTGCTCGGCGGTGGGGCAGACATTGGGCTCGTGCGCGCAGCCCACCAGCTCAATCTGATCGCCGCCTTCGATTGTGTCGAGCACCGTCTGGCCCGCCTCGGTCGAACCGTCGACCATGTAATAGAGCACCCTATGCTTCACAACAGCCCTCCTGCCATGTGGGGATGGGGTAGAAGTGGTAGATATTCTATCCCCTCGAGCCAACATAAGTTGCGGTGGAATAGTTCCTGTTTGGGGGCCAGAAGGCCGGTTTCAGGAACTATTCCACCGCAACTTATTTGGGGGTGCTTGGGTGGTGGCGGTGCGCGGAGTCGTGGTGTGATTTGCGTCGGTGTCCGCGCGGCTCGGTATACTGGTACGGCTCAAACTATGGCG
>CAKUHK010000099.1:0-6388 GCA_934655965.1 uncultured Collinsella sp. | reverse complement strand
TCGCGAGTTCCGCACGCAAAGGAAAGCACTTAATGTGCTTTCCGTCTTGCGCAGGACTGTAGAGCAGCAAACTTAATCGCCCCGCCCGGCGAGCAAGCGGCCAGCAACGACATCTGTCCAACAATTCGTGCGAAACACAATGAAAAACCGTTTGATGTGAGTTAATATAAACAACGTCGTGAATCTGACTCCTGCCGCATGCATGACAGGGGTTAAACACAAAAAAGGAGTCAATTATGGTTTCTGAGAAGGCTACCCTCGTCAATCCGCAGGGTCTTCACATGCGTCCGGCTGGCCTCTTCGCCTCCACCATGGGCAAGTACGCCTGCGACGTGACTGTCGTCACCCCCGAGAAGGAGGTCAACGGCAAGTCCCCGATGGCCCTCATGGCTGCTGGTATCCCCTGTGGTACTGAGGTCGAGGTCAAGTGCGACGGCGCTGACGAGGCCGAGGCTCTGGCTGCTGCCATCGAGCTCATCAAGAGCGGTCTTGGCGAGTAGAACTCAAACGGGTCGCATGTTGAACAATTAAGTTCATATTTGGGGGCGCAGTGACCTGTTGAGGGTAACTGCGCTCTTTTGTCATGGATATGGCAAAACGCTTTATCACATGACACGGAGAGAGGAATGGGAATGTATCAGGGAGTCAACGCATCCGAGGGCATCGGTATCGGCACCGTCATGGTCGCCGTCGATCCCGACTTGACGTTTGAGCCGCACGAGGTTGCCGATACTGCAGCCGAGAAGGAGCGCTATCAGACCGCTCTTTCGGTCTTCTGCGAGAAGACCCAGGCTCAGGCCGACCACATGAAGGAGACGGTGGGCGAGGCCGAGGCCGAGATCATGAGCGGTCACATCGTCCTGGCTCAGGATCCGGGCATGACCGATGGCATCAACTCCGCCATCGACGCCGGCACCTGCGCCGAGCAGGCGCTCGTGGACACTTCGACCATGTTCGAGAACATGTTCCTGTCCATGGACGACGAGATGTTCCGCCTGCGCGCGGCCGATATCGCCGACATCCGCACCGGTATTCTGGCCGAGCTGCTGGGCAAGGAGGTCGTCGACCTCTCCGTCCTGCCCGAGAACACCGTCGTTGTCGTGCACGACCTCACGCCGTCCATGACCGCTACGATCGATAAGGCTCACGTTGCCGGCATCGTCACCGAGACCGGTGGTCGCACGTCGCACTCCGCGATCATCGCCCGCGCGCTCGAGATCCCGGCCGTCCTTTCGGTCGCCAACAGCTGCTCTGCGCTGCGCAACGGCATGACCGTCATCGTCGACGGTGGTAAGGGCGTCGTCGAGGCCGATCCCGATGAGGAGACGCTCGCCGCCTACACCGCCAAGGCCGAGGCTTTCGCTGCCGAGAAGGCGGCTCTCGAGGCCTTCCGCGGCAAGCCGTCCGTGACTGCCGACGGCATCAAGAAGATCATCGCCTGCAACATCGGTAACCCCGATGATGTACCCAACGCGCTCGATCACGACGCCGAGGCCATCGGCCTGTTCCGCTCCGAGTTCCTGTTCATGGACTCCGCCGAGCTTCCTTCCGAGGAGGAGCAGTTCAACGCCTACCGCAAGGTCGCCAGCGCGCTCAAGGGCGCTCCGGTCATCATTCGTACGCTCGACGTGGGCGGCGACAAGGAGATTCCGTACCTGCACATGGTCAAGGAAGACAACCCCTTCATGGGCTTCCGCGCCGTGCGTTACTGCCTGGCCAATCCCGACCAGTACAAGGTCCAGCTCCGCGCCCTGCTGCGCGCCAGCGCCTTCGGTGACGTCAAGATCATGATCCCGCTCGTCACCTGCGTCGAGGAGGTCGTGGCCGTCAAGGAGCTCGTCGAGCAGTGCAAGGCCGAGCTGACCGAAGAGGGCCGCAAGTTCAACGAGAACATCGAGGTCGGCATCATGGTCGAGACGCCTGCCGCGTCCCTGCTCGCTGACCGCCTGGCCGAGGTCGCCGACTTCTTCTCCATCGGCACCAACGACCTGATCGGCTACACCATGTGCGCCGACCGTGGTAACGACACCATCTCCAACCTGTACCAGGTTTACTATCCTGCCGTGCTCCGCTCGCTCAAGAATATCATCGAGAGCGGCGTGAAGGCCGGTATCATGGTCGGTATGTGCGGCGAGGCCGCTGCCGATCCGCTGCTCGAGCCGCTGCTGATCAGCTGGGGCCTGGAGGAGTTCTCGATGAGCGCTCCGTCCATCCTGCGCGCCCGCAAGACCATCAGCCAGTGGACCAAGGCCGAGTGCGACGAGCTTGCCGAGAAGGCGCTCGCCTGCAACACCGCCGCCGAGGTCAAGGCGCTGCTTGAGTCTGCCGCTCGCTAATTTGGTATCAGAGGTAACCGCGTGGTTGGAATGGGCCGGCCACGCGGCCCTCACATATACAGGGGGTACTGTAAATGTTCTACACGCTAACCGCTAATCCGGCTGTCGACATGACGGTTTCGAGCTCTCCGCTCGAGCCCGACGAGAACGTCCGCACCGGCTCGGCCAGCTACACGGCTAACGGCAAGGGCCTCGACGTGTCCTTCGCCTTTAAGAAGATGGGCGTCGACACCGTCGCGCTCGGCTTCTTTGCTGGCTTCACGGGCAAGTTCATCGTCGAGGAGGTCATGAACCTGGGTTGCCTGTGCCGCCCGGTCTGGACCGATGGCATCACGCGTATCAACACCTACGTCAACGATGGCCAGCATGAGTACGGCATCCTCAACCCCGGTGCCCCGATCACGCCGGAGCACCAGAAGGAGCTCTACAACATCCTGGACACCGCGGGCGACCTTGAGTGCCTGATCGTCTCTGGCTCCGTGCCTCCCAAAGCCACGTCCGACTTCCTGGCCCAGGTCATGGAGCACGCTCAGGCCCGTGGCGCCGACGTCGTCCTGGACCTGTCCTCCGACAAGCTCAAGGAGCTCGCTCACAAGAAGCCGCTGCTCATTAAGCCGAACCATCACGAGATGAAGGCCATCTTTGGTGTTCCGGTTGACACCGACGACGAGGTCCGCGTTGCCATGAAGCTCGCCCACGAGGCTGGCGTCCAGAACGTGCTGCTCACCCGTGGTAGCCGCGGCGACGCCTACTTCTCCAACGGCGAGGACATCTGGTACGCCAAGCGTGAGTTCAACATCAAGCTGGTCTCTTCCGTCTGCGCCGGCGACTGCACCCTCGCTGCGTTCCTGCACAAGTGGTACAGGGATCGCGACAACGTCGAGGAGGCCATGAAGCTCGCTATGGCTACTGGCGCCAACGTCGCTGAGTCCGTCGGCATCGGCGACTTTGGTCACGTCGACGAGTACAGCAAGCGCGTTGCCGTCCGTAAGCTCGATCGCGAGTAAGCGAAACCCGACATATTCGCTCGCTGCGGCGCCCCGGTTTTGCCGGGGCGCTTTTTTTGTGGCTGGGGAGCGTCAAGTCGAAGCCGCCCTTCACTGCTTACACACCGTTCACCGAGTTATAGTAGCCTTTTGTCGAAGCGTGGAATATACTTTCATTAACACGTTGCTTCGTGAAAGGAACATTCATGATTTACACGCTCACTGCAAATCCCGCTATCGACTACAACATCGCTTGCGACGGCCTCACCTCCAACACCGTTACGCGTACCCGCGATGCGGTCTATACGCCCAACGGCAAGGGCCTCAACGTCTCGTTTACGCTCGATCACTACGGTGTCGACACCACGATCCTGGGCTTCTTCGCCGGTTTCTCGGGCGAGTTCATCGTCAAAGGCGCCGAGGCCCTGGGCGTGCCCGTCAAGCCCGTCTGGACCGATGGCATCACGCGCGTCAACGTCTTCCTCAACGCCGGCCCCGACACCGAGTACAACATGGTCAACGCTGGTGCCGCCATCAACGAGGCCAACGAGCAGGAGATGTTTGAGCTCATCGATTCGCTCGACGACATGACCTGCCTGGTCATCAGCGGTTCGCTGCCCCCCAACACCTCCGAGGGCTTCCTGGCTGAGGTCCTGCGTCGCGTCAAGGCCAAGGGTGCCGAGTTCGTGCTCGACATCTCGAGCCATCAGCTGGCCGACCTCATTGCCATGGAGCCGCTGCTGATTAAGCCCAACGACGACGAGCTGCTCGACATCTTTGGCATTAAGGTGAGCGGTGGCGACGATGAGTCCGTCAAGGGCGCTATGGCCGAGCTTCACGCCAAGGGCGCTAAGAACGTGCTGCTGACCCTGGGTGGCGCCGGCGCGTACTTCTCCAACGGCGAGCACATCTGGTTTGCCAAGCGCGACTTTGAGGTTAACCTGCTGTCGACCGTGTGCGCCGGCGACTCCTCGCTGGCCGCCTTCCTGTCCTTGTGGCATGACGATCCCGAGCGCGTCGAGGACGCTCTGCGTCTGTCGATGGCCACTGGCGCCAACGTGGTCGAGTGCCCGGGCCTGGGCGATTTTGCCAAGGTCGAGGAGTATAAGAAGGGCATCGCTATCCGTCAGGTCTGCTAACACGGCGCAAGGATTTCGTTCTTTGCTTTGTCGAGCACCCGTCTTGGATTACCGAGGCGGGTGCTTTTTCGTGTCAGCGGCCCAGCCCTAGGGATGCAATCGTGGGCGAAGCGGGTTCGCGAGTGCGTACTCACCCGTTTCTTGCTAGACTTCTTGGGAACCATCAATCAACATGCTCGCAATTGCAGGAGGCCATAGGTATGTGCAATGTTTCGCTCAACGGTACGCAGCCGTCAGGTGCCTCTCTGCGCGTGCTGCGTGCGCTCGAGGCGGCTGGTTTCGAGGCATGGTATGTGGGCGGCTGGGTGCGTGATGCCCTGATGGGGTGCCCCAGCCACGACGTGGACATGTGCTGCAGCGGCTTGTGGCAGGAGTCCAAGGCGGCGCTCGAGGCTGCCGGCATTGCGGTGGTGGAATCTGGCATTAAATTTGGCGGCATCACGGCCATTAGCGATGGTGAGCGCATCGAGGTCACCACGTACCGCCTGGATGGCTTTTATACCGACGGCCGCCATCCCCAGAGTGTGGAGCGTGCGGCTTCGCTCGAGGACGACCTGGCGCGTCGCGATTTTACCGTCAACGCTATGGCCTGGCATCCCGAGCGCGGTCTTGTTGACCGTTATGACGGTCAGGGCGACTTGGAACGTAAGCTGATCCGTGCCGTCGGCGACCCCAAGCGTCGCTTTAACGAGGACGCGCTGCGCATGCTGCGTGCGGTGCGTTTTGCCTGCCGCCTGGACTTTATGATCGAGCCCCAGACCAAGCTTGCCCTTGCCGAGTGTGCGCCGCTGCTCGATGCCGTGGCGCGCGAGCGCGTGGGTATTGAGCTCGAGGGCATTCTTTCGACCGGCCATGGGGGAGACGCGATGCTGCGCTATCCCGAGCTTATTTGCGCCGCCGTGCCCGAGCTTGCTGCGGGTCGTGGATTCGACCAGCGTAGCGTCTACCATGCCTTTAACGTGTACGAGCATATCGCCCGCGTACTGACGGTGGCGGGGGAGTTGGCGCTGTGCGACGGCGTTGCGCCCTCGTCGAGCCTGATGTGGGCGGCGTTTTTGCACGATGTTTCCAAGCCCGAGTGTTTTACCGTCGACCATGCCGGGAGCGGACATTTCTACGGTCATCCCGAGCTTGGTGCCAAGAAAGCGCGTGTCATTATGGACTGCCTGGCGCTTTCGCACGATCTGGTACGCGACGTGTGCCTGCTGATCAAATACCACGACAAGCCGCTGCGCCCTGAGCGCTCCTGTCTGCTCAATATGATGCGAGCGCTTTCGGGCGAGGGTATCGACACGCCGCGGCTGATGGACGAGCTTATGGACCTCAAGCGTGCCGATACGCTGGGCAAGGCGCCGTCGTGCTTCTACTATGTCGAGACGATCGAGGAGATGCGCTCGTTCGCTCATGAGCTACTGGCGGCGGGGGAGCCCTATACGCTCAAGATGCTCGCCATCAACGGCGGCGACCTGATCCGAGCGGGCGTTCAGCCGGGTCCCGAGCTGGGCCAGTTACTCAACACCGCCCTCGACGCCGTGTTCGAAGACAACATTCCCAACACCCGAGAAGTTCTTCTGGCCCACCTCAACCTGGAATGATTTTTTAAGCCCCGTCCCAGAAAAATCATCGGCTATGGCGTTGACCTGCGGATTCCATAACCTCCCGACAAAATTTGGGCAATTTGGAATTTCTTCTTGCGCTCGCGTTTTTTGTCCCGTAATATATGTCCTCGCAGCACGGCAGTGCAGATGTCATGTGGCCCGTTCGTCTAGCGGTTTAGGACGCCGCCCTCTCAAGGCGGAGATCACCAGTTCGAATCTGGTACGGGCTACCACTTCTTTTCTGCTGAGGCTTATGGCCCGTTCGTCTAGCGGTTTAGGACGCCGCCCTCTCAAGGCGGAGATCACCAGTTCGAATCTGGTACGGGCTA
>CAKUHK010000098.1:0-6457 GCA_934655965.1 uncultured Collinsella sp. | reverse complement strand
CGCGCGTACGCTCGCTGGGCGTGAGGTGGTCCACCATGGTCACGCCGTGCAGGTGGTCGATCTCGTGCTGCAGGCACACGCAGAACAGGTCGCCCGTGGCCTCATAGCGAATCAGGTTGGCATCTAGGTCATACGCCTCGACGACAACATGATCCGGACGCTCGATCTCGCAGCTAATGCCGGGAATGGACAGGCAGCCCTCGCTAAACGGCACCAGGTTGTCGCTCTGCTCAACGATCACGGGGTTGATGAGCACATACGGGTCGTAGTCGTTCTTGTCGCTGTAATCGCAGTCGATGGTAACGAGCTGGATGAGCTCGCCGATCTGCGGGGCAGCCAGGCCGCAACCGCCGTTCTCGAACATCATCTTCTTCATCTTCTCGGCAAGCGCCTCGATCGCCGGGGTGATCTCCTCAATGACGGCGCACTCCTGGCGCAGACGAGGGTCGGGCGACAGTACGATTCCGTTGGCTTCCATGGCCATCCTTTCGGGTTGTTACATCAAATCATACGCGTCGACGTCAACGCTCACGCTCACGCCGCGCACGGAGCCCACCTCTTTGAGACAGGCGTCGATATCGTCAGAGACATGGTACCCTACCGGCGACTTCACAAGCAGATGGAAGCGGTAACGGTCCTTGGCTCTCTCGATTACACACGAAGCAGGGCCCAGCACCTGCGGCACGGCACTCCCCGCCCGCAAAAAGTCGGGCGCGGCGGCATGCCAACGGCGTTTGAGAAGCTTCGCGATGCGCCCGATGTAGTCTTGCGCGTCGTCTTGGCTCGCCGACCACACCAAGATGTTGACCAGGCGTACAAACGGCGGATACAGGGCGTCGCGGCGCTGATCAAGGTCGTGGTCGGTAAAGATGGAACGGTCGTGCTCGGCGACGGCGCGAATGACCGGGTCCTCGGGCAGATAGGTCTGGATGATGACCTCGCCGGGGCGATCGCCGCGACCGGCGCGGCCTGCGACTTGCTCCAACAGATCATAGGCGCGCTCCCCCGCGCGGAAATCGGGCAGCTTGAGGGCAAAGTCGGCATTGACCACGCCCACGAGCGTGACCTCGGGAAAATCGAGGCCCTTGGCGATCATCTGGGTGCCCAGCAGCACGGCGCAATCAGCGGCATCGAACTGCTCGAGCAGCTTTTTATGCGCGTCCTTGCCGCGCGTGGAATCGGCATCCATGCGAATGATGGCGACGTCGTCGGGCAGCATCTGGTGCAGTGCGTCCTCAATCTGTTGCGTGCCCAGGCCCATTTTTGCCAGATAGCGGCTGCCGCACTTGGGGCAGCGGCTCGTGGGCGCCGGATAGGGCTGGACGCGCCAGGAAGATCCGCAGGTGTGGCACTGCAGCGCGTGCGTGCGCTCGTGGTACGTGAGCGCGGTGGAGCAGTGGTTGCAGGTGGGGACGCAGCCGCACTCGCGGCACATCAGGAAGGGTGCAAAGCCGCGACGGTTATGAAGCAGCACGGCTTTCTCACGGCGCTCGACCACGCGCTCCAAGCCTTCCATCAGCGGTTTTGAGAACATGGAGCGGCTGCCATGCGAAAACTCGCGGCGCAGGTCGGCAATGCGAACTGCGGGCAGTACGGCGTGTCCCGGGCGCTCGGGCATCTCGACACGCGTCCAAGTGGCACCGTTGTACGTGCCGCGGCGGCAACGGTCGAGGGCTTCGGCAGAAGGCGTGGCGGAACCCAGTACGAGCGGGCACCGGTAGCGGCGCGCCATCTCGGCCGCTACCTCGCGCGCATGGTAGCGCGGGCTTGAGCCCTGCTTGTAGCTCGTCTCGTGCTCCTCGTCGATGATGATGAGGCCGAGGTCGCTGAGCGGGCAAAAGAGTGCCGAGCGGGCGCCCACGACCACGCGGGCGGCACCGCTGGCGACCATGTCCCACTGGTCCAGGCGCTCGCCGGCCGAGAGGCGCGAGTGAAAGACCGCGACCGTTTCGCCAAAACGCGAGCGAAAGCGGCCGACGGTCTGGGCCGTCAGCGAGATCTCGGGGACGAGCACGCAGGCCGAACGGCCGGCCGCCAGCACGCGCTCGATGGCAGAGAGATAGACTTCGGTTTTGCCGGACCCGGTGACGCCATCGACTAGCACAACATCGCCATGGGCGTCCAGACGGGCGCGCTCAATCTGCGAGAGCGCCCGCTGCTGACCGTTGGTGAGCGCTACCGGTGCCTTATCGCTTGCCGAAGACAGCGTAGTCTGCTCGCTGCTGCCACGCCACATACGACGCTCCTCCACAACCACGACGCCGCGTTTTTCGAGCGCTTTGATGGTCGCCGACATACTGTTGTAAAGCAGATTGAGGTCACGCGTCGTGACCGGGCCGCATTGGAGCGCCTCAATGAGCTGGCGCTGACGAACCGCGGTCTTAGGCGGCGTGTAGTCGAAGCCTTCGGGCGTGAGCATGACCCAGCGGTTTTGGATGGGTTTGACGGCAGGGCGCTCGACGGTCCACACGCCATCGTCGCCCTTGACCACGCGCGGGCTTCCGCCCGGCGGCAGGAACAGGCGCAGGCACTCGGACAGGGTCGCGACGTACTCGCGGCTCATCCAACGCGCGATGCGGGCAGCCTCGGCGGTAAAGAGCGGCTTGCTGAGGATGGCCTCGATGGGCTTGATGCGCGCGGGGTCGAGGGCGTCGTTACCTTGCAGGTCACACAGCTCAGGCGCGATGTCGACGATGTAGCCGGCGGCCGCGCGGTTGCCAAAATGAACCAGGACGGTGGAGCCGATCTGGGCATCGTTGGTAAGGGACTGCGGGATGCCGTAGGCAAACGGCTCGGACAAGGCGCGGGTCGGGATGTCGAGGATCACACTCGCGTAGGCGGCAACGGGCTCGGGGGCGGGCTCGAGCTTGGTCTGTTCGGCCGAGCGAGTCGGCACCGCCGGAGTCTCCTCCGGTTCCGGCGAACCAAACAGCGAAAGTTGCTCGGCCATGGTCCCTTTGCCTCCCATCCCATACGTCTACAGAAACAAGAGCCCCGCTCGGGATGAACGGGGCTCGGATACATGCGTTTGCGCAGCTACTACAGCGCCATCGTGCGGGCGCGGTCGATGCGCGCCAGGCAGTCGTCGCGGCCGACGAGTGCCATGGTCTCGCCCAGCGGAGGGCTCACCATGTTGCCGCAGACGGCGACGCGCACGGCCTGGAACACCACGCGCTTCTTGAGGTCCATCTGCTCGGGCAGCGGCTCAAGCGCGGAGTCGATGTTGGCGGAGTTCCACTCGTCCACGCCCTCGAGCGCGGCCTTGGCGACGTCCAAAATGGCACCCATGCCCTCCTTGGCCAGACCCTTGTTGACGGACTTCTCGTCATACTCGAGCGTCTCAGCCGTAGCGAAGATGGGAGCGGCGACGGTCACGGCGTCAGCCGGCATCTTGGTACGCGGCTTGACGATGGCGGCAAGCGCGTCGATCCAGTCCTCGCCGTACTCGACATTGCCCTCAATGAGGCCCGCCTCATGCAGCTCGGGGATCATGACCTCATCGGCAAACTGCGCGTCGGACATACCGTTGATGTACTCGGCATTGACCCAGTCGAGCTTCTTGGGGTCGAAGGTCGCCGGGTTCTTAGAGATGCGGTCGAGGGAGAACTTGCTGGCCAGGACATCGCGCGGGATGATCGTAGTCTCGCCGTCGAGCGACCAGCCGAGCAGCGCCAGGTAGTTGACGAAGGCGTCGGACAGGTAGCCGGCGTCGCGATACTCCTCCACCGAGGTGGCGCCGTGGCGCTTGGAGAGCTTCTTGCCGTCGGCACCCAGGATCATGGAGATGTGGGCAAACGTGGGCACGGGCGCGCCGAGAGCCTCGTAGACCATGACCTGACGCGGGGTGTTGGACAGGTGGTCGTCGCCGCGGATGACGTGGGTGATCTTCATCATGGCGTCGTCGACGACGGTCGCGAAGTTGTACGTGGGCGTGCCGTCGGAGCGGAAGATGACGAAGTCGTCGAGCTCCTTGGCGTCGAAGGTCACCTCGCCGTGGACGGCGTCGTGGATGACGACGTCGCCACGGTCCTCAGGCACCTTGATGCGCAGAACGTAGGACTCGCCGGCCTCGATGCGGCGACGGACCTCCTCGGGATCAAGATCGCGGCAGCGGCGCTGATAGCCCTGGAAGGGGTCCTTGCGCTCCTGAGCGGCCTTGCGGTCGGCGTCGAGCTGCTCCTTGGTGCAGAAGCAGGGATAGGCCTTGCCCTCGTCCCAGAGCTTCTGGGCGGCCTGCTTGTACAGGTCCAGGCGCTCGGTCTGGGCGTAGGGACCAAAGTCGCCACCCACCTCGGGACCCTCGTCCCAGTCCAGGCCCAGCCAACGCATGGCGCGCAGGATGATCTGCGTGTTCTCGTCGGTGGAGCGAGTGGGGTCGGTGTCGTCAATGCGCAGGATAAACGTGCCGCCGTTTGCGCGGGCGAAAGCCCAGTTATAGATAGCGGTGCGGGCGCCGCCGATGTGCAGCTTGCCCGTCGGTGAGGGTGCAAAGCGGACGCGAACGTCTGATGCCATGGAAATCTCCTCGATTGCAGGATGGATGTCTAACCGCATCAGTATAAAGCAACAAAGCAACCTCCGCACAACGGGCACCGACCTACTCATTGGGCACTCATTGGGGACAGACTTAAATGACCAGTCTTTGGGCAACCTGTCGGCACTTAGGTAAGGCTGGCCATTTAAGTCTGTCCCCAATGAGTGCCCAGATGGCCATTTAAGTCTGTCCCCAATGAGTAGGTGCGGAAAGGGTGTGAATGTTTGATTTACGCGCTATGATGTGCCCTTGCATAGAGAGCCCGGCGGAATGGTAACGGTCGCCGGGACACGTTTTTTGAAAGGACAATCATGTCAGAAGAACTTCGTTCCATTCCGCCCCAACACGGGTCCTTTGTATTTACGTCGGAGTCGGTGACCGAAGGCCATCCCGATAAGATCGCTGACCAGATCAGCGACGCCGTACTCGACGCAATCCTCGCCAAAGAAATAGAGCTGCAGGAGCAGGGCTATATTGCGCCCAACGGCGTGCCCGCCAACGTGGAGAACGTCCGCTGCGCCTGCGAGACCCTCGTGACCACCGGCACCGTCATCGTTGCCGGCGAGATCCGCACCCAGGCCTACGTCGACGTGCAGGAGATTGCCCGTGGCGTTATCCGCCGCATAGGCTACAACCGTGCAAAGTTCGGTTTTGACTGCGATACCTGCGGCGTTATGAGCCTCATCCACGAGCAGTCGCCCGATATCGCCCAGGGAGTCGACGAGTCGTTTGAGACCCAGACCGGCGCCACCACCGACCCGATCGACCTGATTGGCGCCGGCGACCAGGGCATGATGTTCGGCTACGCGTCCAACGAGACCAAAACCCTCATGCCCATGCCGCACTACCTGGCAAGCCGCCTGGCCGAGCGTCTGTCCGCCGTGCGCCACGACGGCACCCTGCCCTACCTGCGTCCCGATGGCAAGACCCAGGTCACCGTGCGCTACGAGGACGGCAAGCCCGTCGAGGTCACGACCATCGTCATCTCCACGCAGCACGCTGCCGAGATCGAGGACATGGGCAAGATCATGGCCGACCTCATCGAGCATGTCATCACGCCGGTCATGGCTGCCGAGAACATGCCGTGGGACGGCGCCGACATCTACGTGAACCCCACCGGTCGCTTTGTCGTGGGCGGCCCCATGGGCGACACGGGCCTGACCGGCCGCAAGATCATTGTCGACACCTACGGCGGCTATGGCCGTCACGGCGGCGGCGCCTTTAGCGGCAAGGACTGCACCAAGGTCGACCGCTCCGCCGCATACGCCGCGCGCTGGGTCGCCAAGAACGTGGTCGCCGCCGGCCTGGCCGACCGCTGCGAAGTCGAGCTGGCCTACGCCATCGGTGTTTCCAAGCCGCTGTCGATCATGGTCGACACCTTCGGCACCGCCAAGGTCGCCGAAGCCAAGATCGTCGAGGCCGTCGAGAAGACCTTCGACCTGCGCCCGGGCGCCATCATCCGCGACCTGGACCTGCGTCGTCCCATCTACGAGAAGACAGCAGCCTACGGCCACTTCGGCCGAGAAGACGTCGACTTCACCTGGGAAAACACCGACCGAGTCGAAGAACTCAAAGCAGCCTGCGGGCTATAGGTAACAGGAAAAGCCACAACCAAATAACAACGCACCAAAAGAAGTACCGCCCCCAACCGGTACTTCTTTTTTATTAAATCGGTGGTGAGGATGAGCCTACACGGGTTAAGGAATAGGTCACCAGCTGATGAATTTTGCAGCACGCGCCCCTCTACCATGTATCCTTAGTCCCGAGGGGCGGGGCATAAGGTTTATCGCGAGTTCCGCACGAGCCGAAGGCCACTTAATGTGGCCTTCGAGCGAGCAGGACTGTCCGAGCAGGAAACCTTATGCCCCGCCCCTCGGGACGACGAGCCACGTAAAGGAGCAGCCATGGCAGGCAAGCCGCAAA
>CAKUHK010000097.1:0-6798 GCA_934655965.1 uncultured Collinsella sp. | reverse complement strand
CGCGAGTTCCGCACGCAAAGGAAAGCACTTAATGTGCTTTCCGTCTTGCGCAGGACTGTAGAGCAGGAAACTTAGCCCGCGCCGGGGCCGCTGAGCCCAGACCGGCGGGATAGATAGGTTCAGATGGGGCTTTAATGCATGGGTGGTCTGTGCTCGTGCAAATGGGTATCATACTGTAGTTAATGCGTCGACTCCATGATGCATGTTTGTACGTTCCCGGCGGTCGGTTTGCCAGAAGCGCCCCGTCGGTTGTTCCAGACCCGTTTCGAGAAAGGAAACCACACTAACCTATGGCAGCTAAAAAATCATCTCCCTTGAAGATCATCCCGCTCGGCGGCCTTGATGGCATCGGCAAGAACATGACGGTCTTCGAGTGCGGCGACGACATGGTGCTCGTCGACGCTGGCCTCATGTTCCCCGACGACTCCCAGCCCGGTATCGACCTGGTGCTTCCCGACTACACCTATGTTCTGGAGAACGAGGAAAAGCTCCGCGGCATTATCGTTACCCACGGCCACGAGGACCACACCGGTTCGCTTCCGTACCTGCTGCAGGACCTCAACAACAAGGTGCCCATCTTCTCGAGCAAGTTGACGCTTGGCTTTATCGAGGGCAAGCTCTCCGAGTTCCGCATCCGTGCGCCCAAGTTCCGCGAGGTCAAGGGCGGCAGCCACGTCAATCTTGGCGGTATCTCGCTCGATTTCTTCTCGATGACGCACTCCATCCCGGGCGCTTTGGGCGTGTTTATCCGCACCAACCAGGGTACCGTCATGCACACGGGCGACTTTAAGCTCGATCAGACGCCCATCGATGGCGTCACGCCCGACTATGCCGCCATCAGCCGCTTTGCCAAGCAGGGTATCGACCTGCTGTTGTCCGACTCCACCAACGCCACCGTCCCCGGCTTTACCAAGTCCGAGGCCGAGGTCGGCCCCAACCTGCTCCATGCCATCAAGAATGCTCCGGGCCGCGTGTTCGTTGCGTCGTTCTCGAGCCACATCCATCGCTTGCAGCAGATCTGCGATGCCGCCCGCAAGTGCGGCCGTAAGGTCGTCGTGACCGGTCGCTCCATGCTCACCAACACTCGCGTGGCGCGCGAGCTTGGTTACCTCAACATCGATGATGCCGATATTATCGATGCTTTTGATATCGATAACCTGCCCGACGACAAGATCGTCGTCATGTGCACCGGCTCTCAAGGCGAGCCGCTGTCGGCGCTGTCGCGCATGGCCAACGGCGAGCATAAGACGCTTTCCATCCACGAGGGCGACACCGTCATCCTCTCGGCAACGCCGGTCCCTGGCAATGAGAAGGCCGTCCAGCAGGTTGTCAACAGCCTGGCTAAGCTTGGCTGCGATGTGTGGGATAAGAACCGCGCTCTCGTCCATGTCTCGGGTCACGGCAGCCAGGAGGAGCTCAAGCTCCTGATGGCCATGGCCAAGCCCACGTACTTTATGCCGGTCCACGGCGAGGCGGTGCATCTGCGCGCCCATGCTCAGCTTGCTCGCAAGATGGGCCTCAAGGACGACCACATCTTTATCCTCGACAACGGTGACACGCTCGAGATGCGTGGCGGTATCGTCAAGCGCGGTACGCCCGTCGAGTCCGGCGTCGTCTATGTCGACGGCCTGCGCATCGGCGATACCGACCCCATCGTTCTGCGCGATCGCCAGAAGCTCGCCAACGACGGCATGGTCACGGCCGTTGCTATCGTCTCGCTCAAGCACAAGAAGATCGAGGCCATTGAGTTCTCGGGCCGCGGCGTTTCGTTTGCCATCGACGATCAGTTCTCCGAGGATGCTTCCGCGTCCATCATGAAGACGATCGAGAAGGGTAAGTTCAGCTTCACCAGCAGCGGCTCCGATGCCATTCGCAAGGCCGTG
This sequence comes from uncultured Collinsella sp., assembly GCA_934655965.1. Classification (GTDB taxonomy): domain Bacteria; phylum Actinomycetota; class Coriobacteriia; order Coriobacteriales; family Coriobacteriaceae; genus Collinsella. Next base: position 4,915 of record CAKUHK010000097.1, on the reverse strand, counting down.
CGCGACTCGCTCTCCAACTTTATCTGGAGTCGCACGCGCACCCGTCCGATGATCATCCCGGTCGTCATGGAGGTTTAGTTTGGCGCGCGGATCTGCACAAAACGCCAAAGGCAATAAAGCCAACATCCAACCGGCATCTGCTAAGGGTGCCGGTTCCCATCTGCGTGCCAATAAGGGCCACGAGGCCGAGTTTGACGAGTTCGAGCCGCTGGTCGAGCCTTCCGCCAACCGCGATATCGCCGGCGTGGTCATTGCCGTGTTGGCGATCGCGTCCTTCATTGCCGTGATTTCGCCGGCGACCGCACCCGTTACGGCTGCGGTTGCCGGTTTCTACCACCTGGGCTTTGGCCTGGGCGCCTACGTGCTGCCGATCGTCATCTTGCTGTTTGCCGCCACGCTCTTTTTGGGCGAGGACTCGCCGCTCAACGTGCGCTCGGTCGCGGGCGGCGCCGTGGTCTTTGTCGCTGTCGTCTCTATCTTGTCGCTTATGGTGCCGGGCACCAGTGACTCGTGCGACCTTATGTTCACGCCGCAAAACCTGTCTGCCTCGGGCGGTTACATCGGTGCGTTTATTGCGAGTGCGCTGCAGAATGCCCTGGGAAAGCCTATCGCGATGGTGGTCCTGCTGGGCCTTGCCGTCGTGGGCTTGGTCATCATCGGCTTCTCGGTAGGCGGTGTGTTGCGCTCCGCCCGCGATCGCGCGGCCGATTTTGCCGAGCGCCGTCGTGCCGATGTCAATGCAAGCCCGTGGGGTGACGACGAGGCCCTTTCGGTTCCCGGTATCGCCCGTCCGCGCCTGAGCATTCTTCGCCATAAGGGCTCCGATGCTGCCGTGACCACGGCCATGGGCAACGGTGCCGATTCGGTTTTGGATGATGACGACGAGGACGAGGATCCGTTTGTCGATGTATCCGATGTCGTGGAGGCCGAGCGTGCCAAGACCACGCTGCTGCCGCGTCGCCACGCTAAGAAAGGTAAGACCGCGCCCAAGCTCAACACGAGCGAGCCCGACCCTTCTTGGTCCGACAGTGAGATCGAACTCACCGAAGGCGATGACGAGGACGACGAGGCTTCAGTCGAGACGGCCAAGACCACTTTGCTGCCGCGTCGCCTAGGCATGCGCGGGCAGGTCACCGGACAGCTCTCGATGGAGGACGATCCAGATAAGGTCGACGAGTCCGAGCCCCCATTTGCCGTGAATCCGGTTTCGGCAGCTCCGCAGATTCCCGATTTTCTGAAGCATCCCAAGGTTGCTGACGCGTCTAATACGACGACTGCTGGTGCGCCCGCTGCCGCCAACGATGGGGGAGTGGACAACGCTTCTGCGAATACCGAGGGCGAAGAAGAGGACGGCCTCAAGCTCCCGCCGCTCGAAATCCTGCGCGCCAACCCGCAGTCCGCTTCCGCAGCGTCTTCGGACAAGGAGCTGGAGCAGACTGCCGAGTCACTGCAGTCCACGCTGCTTGAGTTTGGCCGCAGCGCCCGCGTGGTCGGCTGGATTGCCGGTCCCACGGTGACGACCTTTAAGTTGCAGCCTGGTGAAGGCGAACGTGTGAGCAAGATCTCGAGCCTCGAGGACGATATCGCGTTGTCGCTTGCCGCCCAGTCGGTGCGTATCTTTGCCCCTATCCCGGGTACGTCCCTGGTGGGCATCGAGATTCCTAACCGCAAGCGCCAGAACGTCAACCTGGGTGACGTGCTGCCCTATGTTAAGGGCGGCCCACTCGAGCTCGCCATCGGCCGCGATGCCGAGGGCACGCCGGTCGTCGCCGACCTCGCCAAGATGCCCCACCTGCTGATCGCCGGTACTACCGGTTCCGGTAAGTCGGTCATGATTAACTCCATCATCACGACCCTGCTCATGCGCGCCCTTCCCGAGGACGTGCGCTTGATCATGGTCGACCCCAAGCGCGTCGAGCTCGCGGGCTACAACGGCTTGCCGCATCTTTACGTGCCCGTGGTGACCGAGCCCAAGCAGGCCGCGAGTGCCCTGCAGTGGGCCGTGTCCGAGATGGAGCGTCGTCTGAAGGTCTTCGAGCGCCTCAACGTTCGCAAGATCTCGACCTACAACGAAAAGCAGGCCGCCGGCGAGTTCGAGCACTACGATAACCCGCCGCAAAAGATGCCCTACTTGGTCATCATCATCGACGAGCTCTCGGACCTGATGATGGTCGCCGGCAAGGACGTCGAGGCTTCGATCGTGCGTATCGCCCAGCTGGGCCGTGCCGCCGGTATCCACCTGATCGTGGCCACGCAGCGACCCAGCTCCAACGTGGTGACGGGCCTCATCAAGGCCAACATCACCAACCGTATCGCCTTTAACGTGGCTACAGGCATCGACTCGCGCGTCATTATCGACCAGATGGGCGCCGAAAAACTCACCGGCTTGGGCGACATGCTGTTCTCCAAGGTCGACTGGGGCAAGCCCCGTCGTATCCAGGGCTGCTTTGTCTCGGACGACGAGATCAACGAGATCGTCGAGTTCGTCAAGTCGCAGAGCGAGCCCGATTACCACGAGGAGATTTTGTCCGCCGTGGCGCCCGCCTCCATGTCCATGGCGGGTGGCGGAGGTATCGTGCGCACTGGCGTTGCCGAGCCGCAGGATGACGATCCGCTTATCTGGGAGGCTGCCCATATTGTGGTGGAATCGCAGCTGGGCTCCACATCTGGCCTGCAACGTCGCCTCAAGGTTGGCTATGCGCGCGCCGGGCGTATTATGGACATGCTGGAAGAAAAGGGTGTCGTCGGGCCGCCTGACGGATCCAAGCCGCGCGAGGTCCTTCTGGACGAGGAAGGCCTTGCCGCGCTGGAGTCCGTCGACGCCGAGATGGCACGTGAAGATCGTGAGTTTGGAGGATTCTGATGGCTGCACGCTTTGGTGACATGCTGCTCGAGCAGCGTCGCCGGATGGGCCTTTCCATTCAGCAGGTCGCCAACACCATCAAAATCAGACCGCAGATCATCGAGTTTTTCGAGACCGGTAATTTTGCATCGATGCCCCCGCGCGGTTATGCGCAGGGCATGATTTCGAGCTATGCACGCTTTTTGGGCCTCAATCCCCGCGAGGTCGTCAACGCCTATTTTGACGACCTGATGGCATACGAGCGCGAGACTTCGCAACAGGGCGGTCGTTTTCAGGACGCCGCGGGCTATGTCAATTCTCGTTCCTCAGTTGATAACGGCCGCTTTTTGATGGTTCAGGGCGGGCGCACGACCCGTTATGGTCAGCGCCCCCCGCAGGCGGGCTATATCACCGAGACGGGCTCCAGCGAGGAGATTCGCTCACAGCGCGATCGCTTCCGCAGCACGCCCGCGCCGGATGACCGCGCGCTTCCCGCCGCCCGTGGGTTAAGTCGCGATCCTCGCGCCGGCTATGGCGATGGTGGCTATTCTGAACGCGGCTACCGCGGGGTCTCGACTGGTCGCCCTCGTGGCGGTTACGCAGACGCCGATACCACGCAGGTGACGCCGCGCCTCCGCTCTCAATCGCAGCCTTATGGGCAGCGTTCTTCGGCGCCGCGCTCGAGTCAGCGTGGTTATCAGGGTCGTAGCGAACTTTCGCCGCGCTCGGGCCAGCGCAGCTCGCAGCGTCAGGGGAACTATCGCGGTCGTCCCGATAGTGGGCGCGGTCGCATGCCGCAGGGCGGCGGTCGTAGTGGCTCCAATCGCGGGCGCAGCGGTGGGCGTGTTCCCCAGAATAACGGTCTCGATCCGCGCATTGTCTACGCCGGCATCGGTGCCGTAGCCCTGCTGCTAATCGTGCTTATTGTGGTCATGCTGCGCGGCTGCGGCTCTTCTGCGCCCGAGTCGACGCCCGAGACGCCCGTTGCCACCAAGACGACGACCAAGAAGTCTTCTAAAAAAACCGAATCCGTCGACGAGGATGAAGACTCCGATGAGACGACGGACGAGTCGACCGATTCGGGTGCCGCCAAAGCGACGGTGAAGAAGGAAGAGGACGAGGTCACCAAGGTCAAGGTCTCCGTTGCCAAGGGCAAGACCGCCTGGATCGAAGTCAAGGTCGACGGCAAGTCGGTCTATGGTGCCCAGGCGACCGGTCCCTTTGAGCAGGAGTATACGCCCGAGTCCTCGATCGAGATCACTACGTCCAAGCCTTCCGACGTCACGGTTACCAAGAACGGCGAAAAGGTCCGCTACGACACCAAGACATCGGGTGTGGCGCGCGTGACCATTACCGTTCCCAAGAAGGAGACCACAGACTCCGAGAATGGTGAGAACGCCGACGGCACCGATAACGCCGACGGAACCGACGCTCAGTCCACCGACGGTACCGATACCGCCACCGACGGTCAAACGACGACTGATTCTACTGATTATTCGTACGACAGCTACTAAGCCGCTTGTAAGCGAAAGGAAACACCATGGCTAAAGATTCCAGCTTCGATGTTGTGTCTGAGGTTAACATGCAGGAGGTCGACAACGCCTTCCAGCAGACCACCCGCGAGATTTCTCAGCGCTATGACCTGAAGGACTCCGGCGCCACCATCGAGCTTTCGAAGGGCGACAAGCTTTTTACGATCAACGCTCCGGCCGACTTTGTCTCCAAGCAGATCATCGACGTGCTGAGCTCTAAGCTCATCAAGCGCGGCATCGATCTTAAGGCCGTGTCCTGGGATGCGCCTCAGGCTGCCTCCGGCGGCACTGTGCGCGTGCTCGGCCATATCGTCGAGGGCATCGATCAGGCGACCGCCAAGAAGATCAACAAGGACATTAAGGACCAGAAGCTCAAGGTCAAGGTGACGATCGAGGCTGACAAGCTGCGTGTTTCCTCGGCCTCCAAGGACGCCCTGCAGACCGTAATTCAGTTCCTGCGCGACCAGGACTACGGCCAGCCGCTGCAGTTCACCAACTACCGCTAATTCATTCGAAAGGACCGCTCTCCAACATGGATACA
>CAKUHK010000096.1:0-7062 GCA_934655965.1 uncultured Collinsella sp. | reverse complement strand
GGTACACTATCACTGGGGTGATATTTGCTTCTGGAGGTCGCAATGGAGCTTTGGCACGGGTCGGAGGGTGTTGTCGAGCATCCGTCGTTGGATAAATGCAGACAATTCAATGACTATGGGCGCGGGTTTTATTGCACGCCGCATGAGCAAATGGCGATGGAGTGGGCGTGTCGGACCGAGTCTGATGGCGTCGCGAATCGATATGAGCTTGATATGGATGGGCTCACGGTTCTCGATTTAGAGTCCGGGGAGTTTTCAATTCTCAATTGGCTTGCAATATTGGCGGACAACAGGGAGTTCAACGTTTCGACGCCGTTGGCGCGTGAAGGGCTTCGGTTTCTGCTCGATAACTGCTTGATTGATATCGCGCCATACGACATTATTCGAGGCTATCGTGCCGATGACTCCTATTTTTCGTTTGCGAGGCAGTTTGTTAATGGCATGATCTCGCTTCGACAGCTTCAGCGCATTATGCGCTTAGGTGATTTGGGTATTCAGTACGCTCTTATGAGCGAACGCGCATTCTCGGCAATTCATTTTTGCGAGTGGAAGCAAGCTTCGGGATCTGAGTTTTATCCCAAACGTTTTGAGCGAGAACAGAATGCACGACGTAAGTATTTGGACACGGTCAATGGGTTCGATTCCGAAGGCATCGATATTAGGGATTTAATGTCGGGGAGGGTTGATCTAAATGATCCAAGAGTTAACGGATTGTGGGCCGAGTAGGACGTACCCCGTCTACTATCTTGAGGACGCTATGAACAACCTCGGTGACTACTTCGACTATGCCGTGAACGATTATGGCGCGGAAGGGTCCGAAGTTGCCGAGCTCTTTTGCCTGAGCGGCGTAGCTCACGAGTTTGAGCACGGCAACGCATGGGTTGTTTCTGGAAAATCGGGCGTTGAACTGTTTGCACTTATTTCCGAAAGGTCGGGCTATCAAACCAGGTCCATGCCGGACCGTACCTATCGATTTGAGAAGACGCCGGAATACTGGACGGGCTGGATACTGGCATATTTGCAGTGGCGCCTTGGAGAATCGTTCGAAGATCTGCTTCATGTCGTTCCATTTGATGTTCTGCGAAACCTGTACTACCCCTGGCACGAGGCATCGGAGGAGCGCGTGGCACGCCTTGTCTGCGATATGGCAAAGAAGGCGCCTCGTCAAACCAAGCTTGCGCTAGCAAGAAAGAGGCTCAAGAAAACCCAACAAGACCTGGCATACGAATCGGGCGTATCGCTTCGATCAATCCAAATGTACGAACAGCGCCAGCGAAACATCAACGAAGCCTCGGTAACAACCGTAAGGGATATGGCAAAAGCCCTACACTGCAACATCGAAGACCTCCTAGAACCAGCCTTCGAATACAAAGAACCCAGCGCCGCCTAAACCAAACAAATCACCAAAGCCCATCTCTAACAAGTGCCCAACCCCAGCAAAAGCCCCTACCAACAAAAAGCCAAACTATCAGCCCGGTGACTTTCCAGAGCGTAGGTCCCTGTAGACATCCTCGGCAAAGATGACGCAGGGACGGTCGGGGTGTTCCCTCAAAATCATTCCGCAGCGCGAAGGCCCCTTGTCCGCTGCTCCGCAGGAGCAGGACAAGGGGCCTTCATGCGCGAGGACGATTTTGAGGGACCACCCCGTCCGTCCCGGACAGGTATATGGGGAGGATGTCTACAGGTATTCGATCTGGGCGCCTTCGGTGTCGCACGTGAGGATATGTGTCTCGCACTTAGGGAACTGCTCGCGCAGCTTGACCTGCAGGAACTTGGCCACGATGGTATCGTCGGTCACGGCCATGAGGGTCGATCCCGAGCCACTAATCCAGATGGTCTTGGCGCCACCGTTGAGGCAGGTGTCGCGCACGGCGTTGTAGTCGGGGATCAGGCGGCGACGATAGGGCTCCTGAATGCGGTCGTCGTTGGCGGCGGCAATCAGGTCCAGGTCGCCGGTCTCCAGGCCGCGCGTCATGCCGGCGATGCGACCCATCTGCCACACGGCGGTGGAGAGCGGAATCTCCTGCGGCACGACCTTGCGCGCCTCGCTGGTGTGCACCTCGTAGGGCGGAATCACGGTAATAAAACGCAGTTTGTCGCTCACTTCGTAGCGCAGGCACTGGGGGAGCGAATCGGTCGGCGTAAAGGAGCAGACGGCGCCGCCCAGGATAGCGGGGGCAACGTTATCGGGATGGCCCTCGACCTCGGTGGCGATGCGGACAAGTTCGGCGCGATCGACAGTGTGGCCCGTCAGCGCGGCGGCTGCCATGATGCCGGCAACGACGCAGGTTGAGCTGGAGCCCAAGCCGCGGGCGACGGGCACGTCGGTCTGGATGTCGATGGCGACGGGGAAGGCCGGCTCGCCCCAGGCGGCCAGTGCATCGACAAAGCTGACGTAGACCAGGTTGTTCTCGTTTTGGAACTCCTCGGGGCAGCCCGTGATGGTGAGCTTGTCGGCGCGCTCGAAGGTGAAGTGCGAGTAGAGGCTGACGGCCATGCCGAGGGTGTCGTAGCCGATGCCTAGGTTTGCGCTGGTTGCTGGTACGGTGATCTTGATCATGTGAGTCTCCTGGGCGGTCTGCCTGTTTAGTTCGCTGCTCGGACAGTCCTGGCTCGCTCGGAAAGCACATTAAGTGCTTTCCGGCTCGTGCGGAACTCGCGACGAACTAAACAGGCAGACCCGCATGTTCGTTCGTCATCATCCCGGAGGGTATCTGAATAAAAGAAGGTGCGCCGGCTTTCGCCGGCGCTTAATAAGGGATCTAGTTGGTGCTCATTTGTTTTGCTGCAGACTCTACGTAGCTTGCCATCTCTTCGACGTTGCAGACGTCTTCGAAGCGGACGGGCTTGGACTCGAGTTCGGCGAGCTGGGTCGGGGCGACCGTGTTGGTTGCCTGCTCCAGAACGCGCATAGCCTCAAAGTCGTCCTCGGGAACGTCGAGGCCCAGGGCGTCGCAGCAGGCGCGCGGGAACTTGTAGGGGCTGGCGGTCGAAAGCAGCACGCGGGCCTTGGCGCCCTCGGCGGGGGCGACCTGCTCAAAGACGTGATAGCCACAGGCGGTGTGCGGGTCGATCACGTAGCCGTTGGCGTCCCAGCAGTTCTTGATAGCGGCGCGGACCTCGTCCTCGCTAGCCCAGCCGCAGCCAAACACGCTCTGGATCTTGGCCAGCAGCTCGGCGGGCACCTCGTAGCGACCGGTCTGGGCGAGCTGCTCCATAAGGTTGGCAACGAGCTCGCAGTCACCGTCGGACAGAAAGTACAGCATGCGCTCCAGGTTGGAGCTAATGAGGATGTCCATCGACGGCGAGATGGTCGTGAAGAACGGACGGTTGCGGTCGTAGACGCCGGTGGTCAAGAAGTCGGCGAGCACGTTGTTCTTGTCGCTTGCCACGACGAGCTTGGCGACGGGCAGGCCCATGCGCTTAGCATAGTAGCCGGCCAGGATATCGCCAAAGTTGCCGGTGGGCACGCAAAACTCCACGGCGTCACCGGCCTCGATGGCGCCGGCGCGCAGCAGCTGCGCATAGGCGGCAAAGTAGTAGACGACCTGCGGCACCAGGCGGCCGACGTTGATGGAGTTGGCGCTCGAAAGCACGGTGCCGGCGGCCTCAAGGCGCTCGGCAAGCTCCTTATCGGCAAAGATGCGCTTGACGGCGCTCTGGGCGTCGTCGAAGTTGCCGCGGATGCCGCAGACGGCGACGTTGTCGCCCTCCTGCGTGGACATCTGCAGGTTCTGAACGCGGCTGACCTTGCCCTCGGGATAAAAGACGGTGATGCCCGTGCCCGGAGCGTCGGCAAAACCGGCGAGCGCGGCCTTGCCTGTGTCGCCCGACGTGGCGGTGACGATCATGATGCGCTCGGCGCCGCCGTCCTTGGCGGAGGTGCGGGCCATCAGGCGGGGGAGCATCTGCAGGGCGACGTCCTTAAAGGCACTCGTGGGGCCGCCAAAGAGCTCCATCACATAGGTCTGGGGCGCATCGGCGCCCGGCGCAGCGTCGAGTTTGACGAGCGGCGTGACCTCTTCGCTGGCGAACGTGCCGCGGTATGCCTCGTCGACACACGCCGAAATTTCTTCGGCCGTGTAATCATTCAGTAACATTCCCAACACATCTTGAGCGATTTCAAAGTACGATTTATCTGTAAGCGAGCTGATATCGACCTGCTGGGTGCCGAGCTCGTCCGAGACAAACAAACCCCCGTCGGGAGCGATACCGGTACGGATGGCCACCTTACTTGAGCACGATAAAGTGCGTCCTCGTGTACTATGATAAGTTCCCATATAACACTGCTCCTCGGATGCCTTGGTCCCAATCGGTGAAACCATGGTATCAGAGCGCGCAAAATAGGTTCGCAGAGGCTTTTTAGAAAGGTAACCTCAAGTCCATGATTAAGATTGCCAAGTTTGGCGGCTCGTCGGTCGCCGACGCCGAACACTTTAAGAAGATCAAGGCCATTGTCGACGCCGACCCTGCCCGCCGTTTTGTGGTGGTTTCTGCCTGCGGTCGCCGCTTTAAGGGCGACACCAAGGTGACCGACCTGCTCTACTTGGTCAACGCGCACGTCAAGTATCACGTTTCGTGCGAGGAGCTGCTCGAGGATATCGGCCAGCGCTATTTTGATATCGCCGACGAGCTGGAGCTCACCTATCCCATCCGCGAGGAGTTTGCGGCCTTTGCCGAGCGCGCCCGCTCGGGCGGCTACTCCACCGAGGAGCTCGTGAGCCGCGGCGAGTACTTTACCGCCCGCCTCATGGCCGAGTACCTGGGCCTGCCGTTCCTGGATGCCGCGACGGTCGTGGCGTTCCATCATGACGGTTCGCTCAGCATGAACCGCACCTCCGAGCTAGTGCAGGAGTACGGCCAGCAGGGCGGCTTTGTCATGCCCGGCTTCTACGGCGCGACCCGCGAGGGCCAGATCAAACTGCTCGACCGTGGCGGCGGCGACATTTCCGGTGCCATTCTGGCCAAGTGCCTGGGCGCCGATTTGTACGAGAACTGGACCGACGTCTCTGGCTTCTATTCCGCCGACCCTCGCATTGTGCCCGAGGCCCAGCCCATCGCCCGCGTTACCTACGAGGAGCTGCGCGAGCTTTCGTACATGGGCGCGAGCGTCCTGCACGAGGAGGCAGTGTTCCCCGTGCGCGAGGCCGGTATTCCGCTGGTCATCAAGAACACCAACGCGCCGCAGGACCCCGGCACCATCATTAGCGAGACGGCCGACGAGGGCGAGGCCGAGCCCATCATTACCGGCGTGACCGGCAAGCGCGGCTTTGTCGCCATCAACGTGGCCCGCGACCGCACCAAGCCCCGCGTCGGCTTTATGCGCCGTGCACTTTCGGTGTTCGAGCGCTATGACGTCTCCGTCGAGCACATGCCCACCGGTGTCGACCGCTTTGGCGCCGTGGTACAGGAAGAGGACGTGCACGATTCGCTGTACTCGCTTGTGGGCGACATCCAGCAGGAAGTCGAGCCACTCGAGATCGAAGTCGTCGAGGGTCTGGCGCTCATCGCGACGGTCGGCCGTAACCTGCGCGGTCGTGCCGGCATCTCCGGCCACCTGTTTGGCATGCTTGGCCAGGCCGGCGTGAGCGTGCGTATGATTTCGCAGAGCTGCGACGAGATCAACATCATCATCGGCGTGGAGGAGAAGGACTTCGATCTGGCGATCCAGACCATCTACCGCGCCTTCTCCGACGAGAACGGCATCGTCAAGGTCTCTGATCTGGAGCCCAGCGCGCCGCTCGAGCCTGCCCTGGCTGCGTTGCACAAGTAGGGGACACTCCGGTAGATTTCTGGGACATGCCTAAAAATCTACTGCGGGGCGTTTCGTTTCGGTTTCGTTTCGACGGGGCGGGTTTTATATCCGCCCCGTTCTTGTATAAACTGGGGCACACTATTGAGTCCGCTAAGCGTGCGGGCTAAAGCCGCGACCTTTAAAGGGGGAAGCATGAAACAGTACACGGTTGCTATTTTGGGCGCGACGGGAGCCGTGGGCACCCAGATGCTCGAGTGCCTGAACGAGCAGGAGTTTCCGGTCGGTAAGCTCAAGCTGCTGGCGAGCGCGCGCTCTGCGGGTAAGACCGTCGAGTTCCGCGGCGAGCAGGTTGTGATTGAGGAGGCTTGCCCCGAGGCTTTTGAGGACTGCGACATCGTGCTCGGTGCTGCCGGCGACGATATCGCCAAGGAGCTGCTGCCCGAGGCTGTCAAGCGCGGCGCTGTCGTGGTCGACAACAGCCACGCCTTCCGTCTGGATCCCGAGGTGCCGCTGGTCGTGCCCGAGATCAACGCCGATGACATCAAGTGGCATCACGGTCTCATTGCCAACCCCAACTGCGCGACCATCATCGGCCTGGTTCCCACCTGGCCGCTGCACCAGCTTGCAGGCGTGAAGCGCATGATCGTCTCGACGTATCAGGCGGCTTCGGGTGCCGGTGCTCCCGGCATGGCCGAGCTCGAGGCTCAGCTGGCTGCCCTGGGCCGTGGCGAGGAGATTCCCGAGCCGCGCGCGTTTGCCGCTCAGCTGGCGAGCAACTTGATCCCGCAGATCGGCGGCGTCAAGGAGGAGGGCTTTACTTCCGAGGAGATGAAGCTGCAGAACGAGGGCCGCAAGATCATGCACCTGCCCGAGCTGCGCGTGAACTGCACCTGCGTGCGCGTGCCCGTGCTGCGCTCGCACTCCGAGAGCATTACGCTCGAGTTTGAGCGCGACATTACGGTCGATGAGGCCCGCGTTGCGCTGGCCGCCGCTCCTGGCGTCAAACTGGTCGACGATATGGCTGCCGAGGATGCGCACGACCGCTTCCCCATGCCGATGGATACGTCCGACCAGGATCTGATTTGGGTCGGCCGCGTGCGTCGCGACATCTCGAACCCCGAGGCCGCGCGCGGCATCACCTTCTGGTGCTGCGGCGACCAAATCCGTAAGGGCGCGGCAACCAACGCCGTCCAGATCGCTAAGCTGCTCTGCGAGTAGGTTGACCTGTCCGGCGGGGGCCGGGCTTAGTTTTCAGAACGTCCTCGACCATGTGTGGCGCCTTGTCCTGCTCCTTTGGAGCCGCGGAC
>CAKUHK010000095.1:0-7092 GCA_934655965.1 uncultured Collinsella sp. | reverse complement strand
GCGTTGAGCCATAGCAGCGCGCCCGCCGCCTCGGCGGCGACGTGAGGCGGCGCCACCAAATACGAGCCAGACAACGCGAACAAGATGACGGCCGAGATAATCAAGTGCAGCACAAGGCTCGCCTCGTAGACGCAAATCACTTTGCGGTTGTAGGACGAGCGGCGCGATGCGATGAGCGGAACGTGGATGGTCTGCAGGCACGCCGCTAGGGCAAAGACGACGTCAAGTGCGACAATCTGGGGAAGGATAAGCGGGATCTGCATCGTCACTCACCCGCCCGCGGCATCAATACGATCATGCGTAGCTGGCCGGGTTCGCCCTCAAGACGATACGCCACGTTGCGCCCCTGCAGCGCGCTTTCGAGTTCGTGGGCGGCCGGCGTCTGCGACAAGTCTTCCTCGTCATCGGAAAAGAGCGTGGCACGCAGCTCGACACTGCACCGGTCATGATCGCTCAGGTGATACATGAGCGCCGGATGGTCGGTGGTGTAGGCGAAGAACGCAAAATCGTACACGCAGTCGTACAGCGCGCTCACCGCGCTGGCGTGCATCGGGCGTCGTATGGCGATGATCGAGGCGCAGTCGATATCGATAGTGCGCAGGTCACTTGCCAGCTCATTGGCGATCAGCTGGATCCGGTCGCGGTCAAAGCCGCTCTCTCCGTGCTGCGCCAAGGTGAGCGACCCCTTGCGTTTGCAATAGGCAACGAGCATCTTGGCGCACTGCAGCATGCGGTAGCGCTCGTGCGAAGACGCCTCGTCGGTCAACGGCGGCAGCGAGCTCAGCAGGTCGTACATCTCGTCGAGTGCGCGGGCAAGCGCCTGGTCAACGTCTTGGACCAGCAGGGTCTCGGCCTCTTGGTCTGCCAGATGCGTCTTAAGGTCGTAGTCGGCCGTGAGCAGTTCATTTTGGCGTTGCAATTCCATGCGACGATGCGCCAGCTCACGGTTGAGCTCATTGAGTTCCGACACGTCCTGGGCAAGCAGGGCCGATCCGCCCAACAGCGGAAAGGCGCGATACATCACATCGGGATCGGGCGCCACGGCAAAGGCGTGGGCATGCCCGTGCTCCTGGGCCCGCAGCTCCTCGCGCACACCCTCCGGCATTGGCTTTGACACCGGCGTGGCATAGACTTCCCGCAGGTCGCGCGTCAGCACTTTAAGATCGAGCGGCAGCGTGTCGAAGATACCGGCGATATCGTGATACGACGGGATGACGCCGCAATCGAGGCAGATCTCCATCGTCACCACGCACAGCACGCAGTAGACGAGCGAAAAGTTGAGTTTCCACGCCCAAGGCACGCGTAGGGCGTATGAGATGGCAAAGAACGCGCCGCCCAGCAGCACGAGTGCCGCCGTGCCCGAAAAGCGCTGGATACGATAGGACGAGGACCGACCCACCAAAATGAAGAAGGCGACAAAGTTAAAGGCCGTCCACACCAAGACAGCGAAATAGCCCCAGCCGTACGTGTAGTCGTTGCTCCAGGTGTCGCTTGCGCGGTCAAAGTGGAATACCTGCCGGTGAAAATCGTTGGTGAGCACAAAACCGATAAGCAGGATGGCCACAATCCACAGGATGCTGCGGTAGCGGCGGCCCGCACGGTGTTGTTCCAGCCCCGCAAGGCGCAGACCGCACAGCTGGTAGAGCAGCGGAATGAGCATCATGGGCACGTAGTACAGGTACCACAGCACGGTGGCATAGAACGGCGTGAACGACTTGTACTTGAGGATGACCTCGATCATCCACAGAGCGCAGATGGTGGCGATGGCAACCAGGCGACGGCGCAGCACATAGTCCAAACAGCGCAGGTAGACCAGCACGCCCCAGATTGAAAAGGTGATCGCAGCGACAAGCAACGGAATCGAGCTCGAATGGACAAGCCCGTCCACGACCTCTTTGGACACCTCGCTATAGGCGGGTGCGGTGCTGGATAGATTGGGGTCGGAGGCGAATAACGCCGGCAAGACCGCCAAAAGCAGAAGAAATAGTGCGGTTATGACGCCGGCAATGACGAAGGCACGGCGACGGTACACCAGGTGCGTTATGCCAACGAGGAATCGCGGCATGGCGAAGAGCCTGCCGCCCCTGGGATCCGCCACCGGCGCGGATCGGGCGGTCGTGTGGCCGATATGTCGCTCACGGGTACCCATAGTGCTTTTAGTGTACCGACAGGTAGGCTCAAAAAACGGGCCACATGTCCCAAAATCCGCAGACGGCAGAACGCCCGGCGAGCACAAAACTCGTCGGGCGCCTTGGTTAGGAGGCTATGAGATTGAGTGCCTCAGCTTCCTTAGGAAAGGTCTTCACCATTAGAAGCGATAACCTTCTTGTACCAGTCGAAGCTCTTCTTCTTGGAGCGCTTGAGGGTGCCGTTGCCGGCGTCGTCGCGGTCCACGTAGATGAAGCCGTAGCGCTTGGACATCTCGCCCGTGCCGGCCGAGACCAGGTCGATCGGGCCCCAGGTGGTGTAGCCCAGCAGGTCGACGCCGTCCTCGGTCACCGCGTCACACATCGCAGCGATGTGCTGGCGCAGGTAGTCGATGCGGCAGTCGTCGTTGATGGAGCCGTCCTCCTCGACAACGTCCTTGGCGCCCAGACCGTTCTCGACCACGAACAGCGGCTTCTGATAGCGGTCATACAGGTCGTTGAGGGTGATACGGAAGCCCAACGGGTCGATGGCCCAGCCCCACTGGCTCTCCTGCAGGTAAGGGTTCTTGGCACCGGCGAAGGCGTTGCCCTGGGTCTTCTCGACCTCGGGGTTGTCGGCACCGGCGGAGCAACGGGTGGAGTAGTAGCTAAAGCTGATGAAGTCGACGGTGTTATCGGCCAGAATCTCGCGGTCCTCGTCGGTCATGCCCACGTCGATGCCCAGGCGCTCGAGCTTCTTGACGGCATAGGCCGGGTAATAGCCGCGGCTCTGGACGTCGACGAAGAAGTAGTTGTCCTGGTTGTCGAGCTGTGCCTGGCGCACGTCGCCCGGACGGCAGCTGTAGGGGTAGTAGCTACCGGCGGCGAGCATGCAGCCGATCTTGACCTCGGGGTCGATCTCGTGGGCGATCTTGGTAGCCCAAGCGCTGGCGACGAGCTCGTTGTGGGCAGCCAGGTACTCGACGGCCTCCTTGTTCTCGCCCTCCTCAAAGACCAGGCCAGCGCCCATAAACGGCAGGTGCAGGATCATGTTGATCTCGTTAAAGGTGAGCCAGTACTTCACCAAGCCCTTGTAGCGGGTGAAGATCGTGGTCGCGAGGTTCTTGTAGAAGTCGATGAGCTTGCGGTTGCGCCAGCCGCCGTACTCCTTGATGAGGTGGATCGGGCAGTCGAAGTGCGTGATGGTCACGAGCGGCTCGATGCCATGCTTCTGGCACTCGCGGAACACGTCCTCGTAGAAGGCCAGGCCGGCCTCGTTGGGCTCGGTCTCATCGCCGTTGGGGAAAATGCGGGTCCAGGCCAGGCTCATGCGGAAGACCTTAAAGCCCATCTCGGCAAAGAGGGCGATGTCCTCCTTGTAGTGATGGTAGAAATCGATGCCGGTCTGCGCGGGATAGTAATAGCCGTCCTCGAAGTCGAGCATCTTGCGCTGGCCGGAGACCACCGCGTAGCGCTCGGGGCCGTGCGGAGCCACGTCCACGTTGGCCAGACCGCGGCCGTCCACGTTGTAGGCACCCTCGCACTGGTTGGCAGCCGTCGCGCCGCCCCACAGGAAGTCATTACGGAAAGCCATGCATCAATCCTTTCACACGCTGTTTGTCGTGGCTTCAGTATCCCCGCAAACGGGGTCCCGCTCAACGACAACGACGCAGGTCGACACTTCTTTTCGCACGCAGGCGCCCAGCAGCCGCCCCCGCCTGACACTTTTTGATACCCAACCACCACAAAGGGGACAGGCACCTTTGTGGTGGTTGGGGCCGGTTTGTCTCGATCTGTAACGGGAAGACCGTCAAAACCGGGCTAGATGTTACAGATCGAGATTGTTCGGGCAGCCCCTGCAGTTTGTCTCGTTCTGTAACAGATAGAGACGATTTTGCCTGCTAGATGTTACAGAACGAGACAAACGGAAATCGAACCGCGCCTCAATAGGAAAAAAAGGAAAAAATAGGAAAGAAAAGAAAGGAGTCGTACAGGTGTTCTGTATAGGAAAACCACCACAAAGGTGCCTGTCCCCTTTGTGGTGGTTTTGGACGAAGCGCTAGTCCACGGTGATGTCGAGGTTCTTGCCGGTGAGGCCTACGTAGCCGCCCTCAGCTGCCTTGGGACTATCGGCGTGGCAGAGGACCCACTTGTCGGCCTTCCAGTAGCAGTAGCTGTCACCGGCGGCGGGCATGTCGGCTGCGGCCTCGGGACGCGGGCCGTTGGTGCCGGCGGGCAGCGCAACCATCACCTGGAAGCCGCCGTCGTCGACCATGCACGGCGTGTAGTGGAGCGTCGTGGCGTAGACCTCAACGAGCGTGCCGGCCGGCGCGCGGAATGCCTTGACCTGCGCGGTGTCGAGCTTGCCGTCGACGATCTGCTCGCGCTTGGCCAGCAGCAGGATAAAGTCACGGGCGCCCAGGTTGAACTCGCTGGCGCGGTGATACTCCAGGCAGTTGAGCTGTGTATTGTGGCCGTTGCACCAGCCCAGCTGGAGGGGACGGCCGCCGTACATGAGCAGACCGAGTGTGTCGGCACCTTCGACTTGCTCGAGCTCGGGCGCGGAGGCCACGTACTTGCTGCCCTCGGGAATGGGCGTGGCGGAGAGCGCCTCGACGAGCGGAGCGGTCAGGCTGGAGGGCACGTCGTCCCACACGCGGCCGTAGGGTTTGAACTCGGGATCGTTGACAGAGTAGATATGCATGTTCACTCCTGTTCGTAATTGTGACTATACGAACATTCTAGAACAAACACGAGCGATTTTGAACGCTCGCCCTGACCACTCAACAAAAAGGCGCCCCCGCATAAGCGAGGGCGCCCGATGCGCGCGTTTTGAGCGGCGGGCCCTATGCCTGCTGATAGTGCAGGTGCTTCTCGTCGATATCGGCCAGGTCTCGGTCGAGGTAGCGGCGCGCGAGCCAGTTGGCCATGGGAAGGTTCTGGTCCAGGTAGTTGCCGCACTCCTCGGGAGCGGCACCGGGAACATCGCCCTCAAAGCCGGCGACGAATTCAAACAACTCGCGGACGAGCGGCAAAATCTCCTCGCTCGTCACCTCGCCAAACACGACCAAGTAAAAGCCCGTGCGGCAGCCCATGGGGCCAAAGTAGACGATACGGCTCGACCACTCGGCATGATTGCGAAGGAAGGTCGCGCCCAGGTGCTCGATGGTGTGGCACTCGGCCGTGTTCATGACCGGCTCTTTGTTGGGCGTGGTCAGACGCAGGTCAAAGGTGGTTACGGCGGTAGCGGTCGCCGGATCACGGTCGATGCGGCTCACGTATACGCCGGGCTCAAGCAGCAGATGATCGACAGAAAAGCTCGCAATGCGTTCCATGGCAGATCCTCTCGATAGTCAATTTAGGACGGGGCTCTTTTAGCTGGTTGGAATGGTTGCACCAATCATACCAGTCAAAAAAGCCCCGTCCCAAATTAGCTACCCGGGACGGGAACCAATGAGTTTTTAATCCCCGTCCCAGAAAAATCATTCTAGGCAGTGTATGCGATTGTTGCCTCGACGGCATGGCGCCAGCCGGCGATCTTTTTGGCTCGCTCGTCGGCCGGCATGGCAGGCTCCACGATGCCGCGGGCGCCGTAGACGTCGACCACGTCGCGCGTGTACATGCCGAGCGCGATGCCGCAAGCCCAAGCCGCGCCCAGGCCGCTCATCTCGTCGTTGCTCGCGATGCGGATGGACGAACCCACCAGGTCGCTCTCAAACTGCATCAGGTACGCATCGCGCGTGGGGCCGCCGTCAACGCGAAGCTCGGCCAGCGCCGCACCCGAATCCTCGACCATCGCATCGATCACGTCGAAGATCTGATAGGCAATCGACTCGTCGGCGGCCTTCACGAACTCCGCGCGACCCGTGGTGCGCGTCATGCCAAAGACGCAGCCCTCGGCGTCGCTTGCCCAGTGCGGCGCGCCCAGGCCGGTAAATGCCGGCACAAAGTAGACGCGGCTCGCCGGGTTGGCGGCATAGCACAGGTCGGTAACTTCCTCGGGGTTATTGATGAGCTCCAGGTCGTCGCGCAGCCAGGTCTTGACGGCGCCGGCGTAGCTCACGTTGCCCTCGAGCACGTACTCGGTCACGCCGTCCATGCGCCACGCGAGCGAGCTCGAAAGCCCGTGCGAGCTGGCGACAAACTCGTCGCCGACATTCATCATGACCGAACTGCCGGTGCCATAGGTCGCCTTGGCCATGCCACGGCTGTGGCAGCCCTGCGCAAACAGGGCGGCGTGGCTATCTCCCAGCACGCCGTGCACGGGCACGGGCGCCGGCAAAAAGCCGCCCAGGTCGGTCATGCCGAACATTCCGTCCGAATCGGTCACCTGCGGCAGGCAGGCGGTATCGATACCAAAGGCCCCGCACACCGGCTCGCTCCAGCAGCCGCGGCGTAGGTCGAACAGCTGCGTGCGGCTGGCGTTGGACCAGTCGCAGCGGAACTCGGCACCGCCCGTGAGCGTCCAGACCACCCAAGCATCGATCGTGCCCAAGCACAACTCGCCCGCAGCGGCGGCCTCGGCAGCCGCCGGAACGTTCGCCAGGATCCAGGCCATCTTGCCCGCCGGATAGTAGGGCGAGAGCACCAGGCCCGTCGTGTCGCGCACCAGCTCGGCCACGCCCTCGCGCGCAGCCAGCTCGTCACACAGCTCGCGGGCGCGGGCGCACTGCCACACCACGGCGTCGCACAGCGGCTTGCCCGTTGCGCGGTTCCAGGCAACGGTGGTCTCGCGCTGGTTGGAGATGCCGATACCGGCGACGTCGGCCGGATCGACCCCGGTCTCCTCCACCACGGCGCGCGCCACGGCCAGCACGTTGGCCGCGATCTCGGCCGGGTCATGGCTCACCCAGCCGGCCTCGTTGACGATCTGGCGATGCGAGCGGTCGGCACGATGAATCAGATGGCCGCCCTCGTCAACCAGCAGCGCCTTAGTGCCCTGCGTGGACTGATCGATTCCGATGAT
>CAKUHK010000094.1:0-7185 GCA_934655965.1 uncultured Collinsella sp. | reverse complement strand
CGATAGCTGCTGATAAGGTTTGCGCTCATCAGCGCCAGCGGCGCGCCCGTATCGGGATCGTTGAGCATGAGCGTCAGAATCGAGCGCGGCAGACCCTTCTCGCGGTTGTTGACGTTGGAGCCGTACCACTTAAGGCCGCACATGTTGTAGCTGCCACCCAGATAGGAACACATGGCCATAAAGCGGCGGTCGGGGCCGGCGACGGGCATGTTGGGAAACGGCGAGCTCTCGGGGAAGTCCAAAAAAGCGCCGTGACTGTTCTTGTTCTTGCCGCTCATGCGGTAGTCGCCCAAGCTCAGCAGCTTAAACTGGTCCTCCATCACATCGATGCAGTGCGCCATGTCGGTCGCGCCCGCCTTGATGATATCGGGCTCCGAAAGAAACCTAAAATCGACTTCGGTCGAATTGCTCATATCGATCTATCCCTTCAGATTCGTCCAGATCTTGTCGTATTTACGCAGCACCTTGGGCGGCAGTGCCTCGGTACGGCGACCGTGCTTAAACACGTCGGAAGGCACGTTCTCGACCGGGTTGTTTTGGAAATCCTCGTCGAGCAGCTTGATGGCAGCAGTGTTGGGCTGCACGTAGGGGTAGTCCTCCGAGACCACCTTGGCCACCTCGGGGCGCAGCATGTAGTTGATAAAGGCCAGCGCGTTGTCATAGTGCTTGGCGCCTTTGGGGATACACCAGTTATCGGTGCCGATACCGCACCCCTCGCTGGGAAAGGCGACCTGGATCGCCGGGTTGTCGCGCTGCGCCAGGGCGATCTCTGCCGTCCAGATAATGCCGGCGATGCAGTCGCCCGACACCAGCGCGTTGCGGGGACTATCGGAGTCGTACAGCTTAAAGTTCGGTTTGAACTTCGCGGCCTGCTCGGCGATCTTAGCGATGCTCTCGTCGTCTTCCTCGTTGCCGGTAAGTCCCACCGTCATGCCGGCGACGGCGAGCACCTCGCGAAAATCGTTGAGGGTCACGATATTGCTGCGGAACTTTTCGTCGAGCATATCGGTAAAGCTCTCGGGCTTATCGACCTCATCCTCGTTGTAGGCGATGGCGGTGGCGCTGCCCATAAACGGAATCGAATACTTGTTGCCGGGATCGAAGTCCTGGTCCATGTACTGCAAACCGATATTGCCCTTGTTGGTGAGCACCGAAAGGTCGAGCGGCTCCAGCAGCTCCTGCGCAATCAGGCTTTTGACCATATAGTCCGTGGGCTGCAGGATATCGTAGGTGCCTTCGTTTTCGGTCCTCACCTTGGCCAGCATGTCCTCGTTGGACGAGTACAGATACTGGTTGATATGGATGCCCGTCTCTTTCTCAAAGCCCTCGAGCACCGAGTCGGGTACATACTCGGTCCAAATGAAGATGTTGAGCTCGTTGGGGTTGTCGGACTTTCCGCAACCCGTCAGACCGCCCGCAGTGCCGGCCGCAAGACCGGCAGCGGCCAGGCCCAGCGCCCCGCGTAAAAACTGTCGGCGCGAGATCCGTTGCCTGTGGAAGGCCTCCATCACATCGAAGTCGCTCATGTCCTAGCGCCCCCTTTCCTGGCTCAGCTTGGCTGCCGCGCGGCGCTCGCGCCACCTATCGATCATGCCGCTCTGGGTAATCACCACAATGACAACCGTTCCCAGCAAGATCAGCGTGGACAGCGCGTTCACATCGGGCACCACGCCGCCCTTAATGGACTGCATCACCTTGAGCGGGAAGGTCAGGTCCTGGCCGTAGACAAAGTAGGACACCACGACGTCGTCGATCGAAAGCGTAAAGGACAGCAGCGCGCCGCCGGCAATGCCCGGGGCCAGCATGGGAAGCGTCACCTTAAAGAACGTGACTAGGCGGTTGGCGCCCAGGTCCATAGACGCCTCCTCGAGCGACGGGTCGTAGCCATCCAGACGCGCACGGACGTTAAAGATCACAAAGCTCACGCAGAAGGTAACGTGCGCGATGATCAAGCCCACCATGCCGCGGGGTACGCCGACCTTTACGTAGACCAGCAGCAGCGAGATACCCATGACGATCTCGGGGATAACGACCGGGATGTACAGCAGGCTGTCGATCAGGTTGCGGCCGGGGAACTTGTAGCGATACAGGCCCACGGCACCCAGCGTGCCCAGTGCCGTCGCCAGCACCGTCGTGGTGATAGCGAGCAGCATGGTATTGCCAAAGCTCGCCAGTAGCGGACCGTTCTGGAACAGATGCACGTACCAGCGCAGGTTAAAGCCGCCCCAGCTCAGATACGGCTTCTCGGTGTTGCCGTTAAACGAGTTGGCAACCACGATTACAATGGGCAAAAACAGAATCGCATAGATCAGGGCGCAAAAGACGATGCCCGTCCCACGGCTCAGCTTATGCTTAGTTTGACGCTTGATCGCCATGGTCTACACCCCCAGGCTTTCCATATCGCCGCCGGCCTTTTGGTAGATCTTGACCAGCAGCAGAGTAATAGCGATGAGCAGAATCGAAAGCGCGGCTCCCAAGGGCCAGTCGTTGGCGCTTTGGAACTGGCGCTGAATGAGGTTGCCGATAACGTCGGCATTGCCGCCGCCCAGGATGTCCGAGATATAGAACGCGCCCAGGCTGGGGATGAACACCATGATGCAGCCCGAGAAGATACCGCTCATGGTCTGCGGAATCACGACTTTAAAGATCGTGGTGAGCATGTTAGCGCCCAGATCGAAGCTCGCCTCGATCTGCGACTCGTCGAGCTTTTCGATAGCGGCGTAGAGCGGCAGCACCATAAACGGAAACATGTCGTAGGCCATGCCAAAGACCGTGCAGGCCTGGTTGTACAGGAACTGGATGGGCTCGCTCGTCGCACCGATCGCCATCAAGAATGTGTTGAGCTGGCCGGTCGCCGAAAGAAACGTTCGCCAACCGTAGATGCGCACCAGCGAGTTCGTCCAAAACGGGATGATGATCATCATGTACAGCAGCGTCTTTTTGGACTTAAACGTACGGCTGATCAGGTAGCTAAACGGATAGGCCAACACAAGGCAGATGGCGGTGGAAATTGCCGCGATTAAGATGGACTGCCCGTAAATCTTGAGATACTCGGGGTCCAGCATGGCCTGGAAATTATCGAGCGTAAAGCTGTAGACCACGTTGTAGTACTGATCGGTGGAGCAAAAGCCCATAATCAGGATGTAGAGCAGCGGCACCGCGATAAACGCGAGCAGCCACAGGGTGACGGGGCCCACGGTGACCAGCGCCGGCAGCGTGTTGGAGCGAAAACGGCGGCGGCGCTCAATGCGGGCGGCCTCGACGTCATGCTCGGTGACGGCAACGGTCGCCGCCATAGTTGCGGTATCGGACATAGCTGTCGCCCCCTAACGCATCTCGGCATTCTCGAGTGCCGAGAAAAAGACCTGGTCGAGCGTCTTGATCGTGCGGGCATCCGCCGGATCCCAGTACAGATAGACCAAGCCGTTCTCGGGCAGCTCATCGCCGGCCAAGCGCTCCAGGCGCACCTCCTGGCCATCGGGCAGCACCACGATTGCCTTGATCATGGCGCCCACGTACACCTGCTCGCGGACGGTGCCCATAAGCGAGAATCCGTCGCGCGGCTCGAGCGCAAACTGCATACGCTCCGGACGCACCGACACGGCCACGAGCTCGCCAAAGTGAAAGTCCTTGGCATCGGAGCGAATCGTGCCGGACTCGAGCGAGATCTCGAGCCCATCGGGCGTATCGGCCGAGACCATGCCTTCGAACAGGTTGGTCTCGCCAATAAACGTAGCGACAAACTTGCTGGCCGGCGCCTCGTAGATCTCCTTGGGCGTACCGATCTGCTCCAGCACGCCATCGTGCATGATCGCGATACGGTCGCTCATGGTGAGCGCCTCTTCCTGATCGTGCGTCACGTAGAGAAACGTGATGTTGAGCTTGCGCTGGAGGCGCTTGAGCTCGAGCTGCATTTGCTTGCGCAGCTTGAGATCGAGCGCACCCAGCGGCTCGTCGAGCAGCAAGATCTTGGGTCGGTTGACCAGGGCGCGGGCGATAGCGACGCGCTGCTTTTGGCCGCCGGACAGCTGATCTGGTTTGCGGCCCTCAAAGCCGCCGAGCTGCACCAGGTCGAGCATCTCCATCACGCGCTCGCGAATCTCGTCCTTGGGAACCTTCTTCATCCTCAGGCCGTAGGCGACGTTGTCGAAGATGGTCATGTGCGGAAACAGCGCGTAGCTCTGGAACACGGTGTTCACGTCGCGCTCGAACGGCTCCTTATCGGCCACGTTGGTGCCGGCAAGCAAAATCTCGCCCGTCGTGGGCTGCTCAAAGCCGGCGACCATGCGTAGTGTCGTCGACTTGCCCGAGCCGGACGAGCCCAGAATCGTCAGGAACTCGCCCTCCTGCACATCGATGGACAGGTCTTTGACCACATGGTTCTCGCCGTAGAACTTATTGATGTTCTTAATCTGGACGAGTGGTTTGGTACCAGGCATGGCAATCGCCTTCTCTCGATCCGTCTACCTACAGAGCGGCGTTGCCACGCTCGCCGGTACGGATACGCACGGCATCGGCAATATCGCGGATAAAGATCTTGCCGTCGCCCACGCGACCGTCGGCCATGCGCTCGCGAACGGCCGAGATAATGGTCTCGACATCCTGGTCGCGCATGACCACACTCGCCTGGATCTTGGGCAGCAGGTTGATGTTGATCTTGAAGCCACGGATCTCGTTGACGCCATCGGTCGAGGCGCCCTTCTGCGTGCCGCAGCCCATAACGGACGAAACGGTCATGCCGCCGCAATGCACCTCGTCAAGAATGGCCTTCAGGCTTTCGAGCATCTCCGGGCGGATGATGAGTACCAGTTCCTTCATGGTTTTCTCCCCTCTTCGGTGGCGGTGAGCGCGCCTGTGCGCGTTCGTTGTTGGGGATTATGCGAGCCTAAATCGCCCGTTTTATTAACGGAGTGTTTTGAAACACGGGTGACGCTGAGCGTTTACGCCTGCGCAACATAGGTCGCAAGCTGGCAATATGCTCGAAATACAAACGAAACGCCGGTCGCATGGGAATCTGCCCATACGACCGGCGTTCTTTAATTGCATGAATGGGGCACGTGCCCGGTGAGCTACGACGCGCTCGCGAGGTTTACGATCACCACGCCCGCGACACACAGGCCAAGGCCCACAAGCATCATGGGGCTCAGATGGTCGCCAAAGACCAGCACCGAGATGACTGAGGTGGCGACGATGCCCGCAGCGCACCATGTGGCATAGGCACTCGCGAGGTCGAGCACGTTAAGCACGAGCGAAAACAGATAGAAGCTCAGACCGTACAGCACAATTGTCGCCACGCTGGGCGCCAGCACAGTAAAGCCGTGCGTGGCCTTAAGGGCAGACGACGCCCCAATCTCGCAGGCGATGGCTATCGCCAACTGCACATACGGCATAATATCCTCCTATGCCGCAGCGCATACGCTGCCGAGCAGCTCACGCAAGGGGGAGCCGATGCCCTCCAGCAGCTCGGGCGCGATGATGGCAAAAACGGGAACCTCGCCGGCACCCACGACGGCAGGCACCCTGCCCTCCGAGACAATGCACCCGTAGGGAACAAAGCCGTCCTCGCCGGCATCGAGCGCGGCCATGCGACGGGCGAGTTCGCGCGCAAAGCCCGCCGTATCGGCATCGCCAATTGCCAGAACAAAGTCCACGCCCTCATCGGTCGCCAGGGCTACGGCTTCATCGACCAGCTCGTTTCCCCCGTCGCCCCCGACCGAGCCGCAACGAAAGAGCACGCGTTCGAGCAGGGCACGGTCGAGCGAACCAAGCGCCGCCGAGACAAGCTCATCACGCGTGTGCTTGTCGCCTCCCAGCACGACCAGTGCCTTGGTGCCGCCGTAATGGGCGACCAATCGTCCGCACCAGCGAGCCACGTTCCCATCCGCAACCAAACGCGTCGGCATTCCAAACCCATAGTTGACCATTATCCCCACAACCCTTCCGTGCTTTATGGTGGTATCGATCGTTAGGCTCATGCTACGAAGCGAGCTTTTCCGAGCTGTTTCGCACTCTTTAGGGCTGCGTTAAAAACCTACCAAAAAGGGACGGGTTTGTTTTGGCAGGTCAAGCGTTTTACCGACCAAAATAAACCTGTCCCTTTTTGGTCGGTTTTGACGGTGTCCGCGTGAGCGGGTATTATCGAACAGGTATTCGATAGGAACATGTGTTTGATGGAAGGATACGGATGGCGCACGAGCAGCACACCTATATCTGCATCGACCTCAAGACGTTTTATGCCAGCGTCGAGTGCGTCGACCGTGGGCTCGATCCACTCACCACCAACCTGGTCGTTGCCGACGAATCGCGCGGGCGTACGACCATCTGCCTCGCTATCACCCAAGCCATGAAGGACCTCGGGATACATAACCGCTGCCGCCTGTTCGAGATTCCCGATGGCATCGACTACATCAAGGCCATGCCGCGCATGCAGCACTACATGGAGGTATCGGCGCAAATCTACGGCATCTATCTGGAATACGTCAGTCCGCAGGACGTGCATGTCTATTCCATCGATGAGTGCTTTATCGACGTCACCCCCTATCTAGACCTCTATCACACCGATGCGGAAGGCTTCGCCTGCATGCTGCGCGACGAAGTCCTGGGGCGCACCGGCATCACGGCGACGGTCGGCATCGGCCCCAACCTATTCCAGGCAAAGGTGGCGCTCGACATTACCGCCAAGCACGTGTCCAGCCGCATCGGCAAGCTCGATGACGAAACCTTTCGCAAGGAAATTTGGCCCCACCGCCCCATCACCGATATCTGGGGTATCGGCCCCGGCGTGGCAGCGCGACTCGAAAAGTACGGCGTCTACGACCTGATGGGTGTTGCCGCTCTCGACGAGAACCTGCTCTACGACGAGCTCGGCGTCAATGCCGAGTACCTTATCGACCACGCCTTTGGACGCGAACCAACGACCATCGCCGATATTCAGGCTTACCGCCCGCAGGCAACCTCGACCACCACGGGACAGGTGCTCTCGAAGGGCTATGCCTACGAGCAAGCCTATACCGTTTTGCGCGAAATGGTCGATGCCGCCGTGCTGGACTTGATCGATAAACACGTGGTGTGCGACAGCATTTCGCTCTTTGTGGGCTATGCGAGCGAGCGCGCCGACATCCGCCGACTCGATGCCAGCGGCACGGCGCAATACGTCGACGGGTGTGGGCATCTGCGCTCGAGCAC
>CAKUHK010000093.1:0-7187 GCA_934655965.1 uncultured Collinsella sp. | reverse complement strand
GCCTCCGTGCGAGCCAGGACTGTAGAGCAGGAAACCTTATGCCCCGCCCCTCGGGACGACGAGCCACGTAAAGGAGCAGCCATGGCAGGCAAGCCGCAAACACTAGCTACGACCTCGGCATTCGAGATCTTGGGGCCCGTCATGGTCGGCCCCAGCTCATCGCACACCGCCGGCGCCCTGCGGTGCGCCCAGGTGGCCGCCAGCCTGCTGGAGGGCCGCATCACCAAAGTCACCTTTGGCCTGTGGAACTCCTTCGCCCACACCTACCGTGGCCACGGCACCGACCGCGCGCTCGTAGCGGGCATCTTGGGCCTCGACACCGACGACGAGAACATTAAGCAGGCCTTCGACCTCGCACGCGAGCAGGGCCTCGAATATCACTTTGACATCAAAGGTGACGACGCCTCCATCCACCCCAACACCGTCGACATCGACATGGTCGACGACACGGGCGCCACGGCGCAGGTCCGCGGCGAGAGCCTGGGCGGCGGCAAGATGCGCATCAGCCGTATCAATGGCGTCGGCGTTGACATCTCGGGCATGTACTCCACACTCTTCGTGGCGCACTACGACGTCCCTGGCGTTCTCGCCGCGCTCACGAACCTCCTCGCCTACGCTCATGTAAACATCGCCTTCTGCCGCACCTACCGCACCGAGGTGGGCGGCCAGGCCTACTCCGTCTTTGAGACTGACGGCGCGCCCGACGACACCGTCATCCCCATGCTGCGTAAGCTCGACAATGTCGATTACGCCACCTTTATTGAGCTTCCGGGTTCGGCCTCTTCGCTCTCCCCCGGTGTCTCGGCCAAGGAAATCTTCGACGACGGTGAGCAACTGCTCGACGCCTGCGAGGAGCTGGGCCTTAACATCGGTGCCGTCATGGCCGTGCGCGAGGCGCGCTTGACCGGCGAAGCCCACGCCGTCACCGCCATGCGCCGTGTGCTCGAGGTCATGCGCGACGAGACCACGGCCCCCATCGCCAATCCGCAGCGCTCGCTCGGCGGGCTTATCGGCGGCGAAGCAAAACTCGTCGATGCCACCGGCCGCAACAACCTTAGCTCCAGCTTAATGGGCGCCGTGCAGACCGATGCCGGCCCGCGCCATGGCCGTGCTCGAGCGCTCCGCCACCATGGGCGTCATCGTCGCCGCCCCCACGGCAGGCTCCGCGGGCGTCGTGCCCGGCTGCGTGCTGGCACTCGCCGACCACCTTCAGCTCGACGACGAGCAGGTCATGGACGCCCTCTACTGTGCCGCCGCCATCGGCCTCAACCTCACCACGAGCGCCTGCGTCGCCGGCGCCGAGGGCGGATGCCAAGCCGAGGTGGGAAGCGCCGCCGCCATGGCCGCCGCTGCACTGGTTCAGATACTGGGCGGCTCGCCCGAGCAGGCACTCGATGCTAGCTCCATCGCACTAAGCAACCTGCTTGGCCTCGTGTGCGACCCCGTGGGCGGCTTGGTCGAGGTGCCCTGTCAAAACCGCAACGCCATCGGGGTGGCTGCGGCGTTTAGCTCGGCGCAGCTCGCCCTCGCAGGCATCAAGAGCCTGGTGCCCTTTGACCAGATGGCGCACGTCATGCTCTCGGTAGGCCACGCCCTGCCGGCAACGTTGCGCGAGACGGCCAAGGGCGGTATCGCGCAGGCCCCGGCCGCGCTTTCGGCCTGCGCCAAATGCGGCGTGTGCGGATAGCGTTCAAACGCACCTATTAGGTGGGACATTTGTCCCACCTATCGCCAATGGCACTGTTTTCATACCACAAACAGCAGGGCAATCGCTATAATGCAAGCCCAGTAAAAACACGATGAGCCGCAAGGCGAAACTCGAAGGATATGCATACGATGTCGCAAAACGACCGCACCCAACTGATCCCCGACCCGCAACAGCCCTCCAGGCCTGCAGGTGGTGTCCAGTCGCCGCGTCCGATTGCACTAAACCACAGTCAGCAGCGCGGTGCGTCAAACGCCTCCCGGCGCCCGGGTCAGCAGCATCAACAGCACGCCGCAAACGGCAACACGCCCAGGCAAGCGCCGTCGCACACACGCGGCAACCACAACGCCGCCCAAAAACCGAACAGCAGCAAAAAACTCGGCGGAAAGACGACCCTCTTTGTGGTCCTGGGTCTCGTCGCCATCGTGTACATCGTGGGCGTCGTAGCCTTCTCGCAGGTCGCCTACCCCAACACCACGATTGCCGGCGTCGATGTCTCGTTCTCAAACGCCTCGTCTGCCGCCACCAAAGTCAACTCGGCATGGAAGCATTACAAGCTCACCGTGTCGGGCGACGACTTTAGCTGGACCTACCAGCCCGAATCCGACGAGCCTATCGTCGATGGCGAGGCCGCGGCACGCAAGATCATCGAGACTAACGAGCCGCTGCTTTGGCCCTCCCGCCTTGTCGCGTCGCTCACCGGTAAAACCGATGCCGCCACCGAGAAAGAAACGATCGATCTCGATAAAAAGGTCGATCTGTCCATGCTTTCCGACGCCTTTGACCAAAAGCAGTTCGAGGAAGACTTGGGCAGCGCCATCGACGCCTTTAACGAGGGCCGCACGGGCACTTTTGAGGCCGCAAGCTCCTATGACGATGAGGCCGGCAAGTTCACCGTGGAGAAGGCCCGCTCCAACGAGAAGCTCAATCGCGAGCACGTGATCAAGTATACCGAGCTCGAGCTCGCATCGCTGGCCGAGTCCGTCGACATCACCACGATCGGCAACGATGCCTACGAGCCCCTCAACGGCACGCTCACCAACGACCAGATCCAGGCCGCATGCGATGCCGCCAACAACTTCCTGGGCGTCAACGTGAGCCTCAAGCTCAATGGCGAGGATGCCGGCAAGGTCGACGGCAGCTCGGTGCTGCAGTGGATCAGCTTTGCAGACCCGGCCAACCCCACGCTCGACACCTCCCAGATCAGCAGCTGGGCGGCCGAGCTCGCCAACAGCTTTAACACCGTGGGCACCACGCGCTGGTGGACGCGCGCCGACGGCAAGGGGTGCGTCGTCGAGGGCGGTGACTTTGGCTGGTCCATCGACAGCAAAACGCTCGCCAAGCAGGTCGAGGACGCCATCAATAACAAGCAGACCGGCGATATCGAGATCTCGTATTCCAACAAGGCCGATACTTTTACCGCCAAGGGTGAGCCCGACTGGAAGGCCTACATCGACGTCGACCTTTCCGAGCAGCACGCGCGCTACTACGACGAGAGCGGCAACATCGTGTGGGAGGCCAACTTTATCTCGGGCAAGCCAGGCGAGGACGCCACCCCCGAGGGCGTATGGCAGATCAACAGCAACGATGGCGGCACTACGCTTATCGGCACCAAGGACCCCGAGACCGGAAAGCCCAAATACGAGAGCCCGGTAAGCTATTGGATGCCGTTTGAGGGCAATATGGTCGGATTCCACGATGCGACGTGGCAAAACGACAAGAGCTTCGACGATCCCAACTCCTACAAGTGGTGCGGCAGTCACGGCTGTATCAACCTGCGCCTGGCCGATGCCAAGGCTCTGCACGACTGCATCAAGGTCGGCCTGTGCGTGGTCGTGCACTCGTAGCACACCGCGCGCAACACAACAAAGCCAAGCGACACGTACCTTTCAATGCTGAAAGAAACGCGTATATGCGCCCGCCCCAATCGGTGGGCGCATATACTTATCACGGTACTTTCTATAAAGGAGACGCTATGTCGAATGTCCCCACCATCACCCCGGGCCCGGACAACACCGGGCACACGCCGGAAGGTGCTACCGAAACCCTGCCGCTCATCACGAGCGTTCATAACGCACAGCAAAACGGCACCGAGCAAGGTGGCGCCGGGATATCCGACGACGAGGCCTACGCCAAGCTCAAGGCCAAGCGTGCCGAGCGCCGGCATAAGAAGCTCGTCCGTCGCGGCATCGCAGCCGGTATCGTCGGCGGCATTATCCTGATCGCCATCATTGTGAGCGTTGCCCTCAATTCGCAGCCGCAATCTGCAGGCGGACCCGTGACCGACATGGTCATGGAGGGCACTTTTACCACAACGGTCGAGGCGAAAGGCCAACTCAAGCCCATTTCGGCCTCGGTCGTCTCCCCTTCCGTCGACGGCACGGTGGCACAGATCAACGTGCAGGCAGGGCAGACCGTCAACGAGGGCGACGTGCTCATGACCATTAAAAATGACGAGCTCGATAGCGCCGTTGCCGAGGCGCAGCGCGCGGTCGCCGCCGCCCAGGAAGATCTTAACAACGCACAGAAGGCGCTCGCCGCCGCCCAGGCCGCGCCGGCGATGGACGCAGATGGTACAGCCGTCCCAACGGACACCTCAGCCGACGCCAGCGCCGTCTCGAGCGCCCAGCGCAACCTGGCCTCGGCCCAGGCAACGCTCGAGCAGGCAAATGCAAAGGCGGCCGAGCGCACCGTGAAGGCCCCTAGCTCGGGCAGCATCGTCGAGCTCAACGCCAAGGTAGGCGCCACGGTGGCCGGCGGCGTGGTCATGGGCGAAGGCGACACAAGTGGCGGCAAGCAGTGCATGCAAATCGCCGACCTCTCCAAGATGAAGGTGACGGTTCAGGTGGGCGAAAAGGATATCGCCAAGATCGCCGTGGGACAGAGCGCCAATGTAACCTATCCCGCGTTTCCCGATATCGTGAGCCAGGGCACCGTCACGGCCATCGCCTCGGTTGCAAATGCCGACGCCGGCTATGGCGGAAGCGGCAGCGTGACCTTTGACGTCGACATTCTGATCGAGGCTCCCGACAGCCGTCTTAAGCCCGGTATGACCGCTGAGGTCTCGGTCGTAACTGAGCAGCTCGACGACGTGGTCATGGTACCGACCATGGCACTGATGACCGAAAACGGCGAGAACTACTACGTCAACCTGGCCACCGATGACGAGGGCAAGGAAACGCGCCGCGTGAAGGTTACCGTGGTGACGCAAAACGACAACGACGCCGTGGTCGGCAAGACGCAGGTCAAGCGCGATGACCAGGGCAACGAGATTAACCCGAACGTGCCTGTCACTAAGCTGCGCGATGGCGACACCCTCGTTATGGATACCGGCTCGGACATGACGGCAGACGGCGGCGAGAGCATGTCTGCCGACGAGGGCATGTAATGCGCCCCGTCATCGACATCCGCAACGTGCACCGCATCTTTGAGAGCGAGGCCGGTTGCGCGCACATCCTGCATAACGTGAGCCTGGCGGTGAACCCCGGTGAGTTCGTCGCCATCACCGGTCCTTCGGGCTCGGGCAAATCGACGCTCATGAACATCCTGGGTTGCCTGGACAAGCCCACGGCCGGCGACTACTACCTGCAGGGACTCAACGTGGCAGAGCTCGACGACGATGAGCTCACCGAGGTGCGCGCGCTGAGCATTGGCTTTGTCTTCCAGAGCTTTAACCTGCTGCCGCGCCTTTCGGTGATCGAAAACGTGATGCTGCCGCTTTCCTACACCAATGTGCCGCGCAGCCAGCGCGAGATGCGCGCCGTGCACGCGCTGCAGGCTGTCACGCTACCGGTCGATCACTGGGACCATCGCATATCAGAGCTTTCGGGCGGCCAGATGCAGCGCGTCGCCATCGCGCGTGCACTCGTCAACGACCCGCCTATCATTTTGGCCGACGAGCCGACGGGAAACCTGGACTCCGCAACGGGAGCGCTCGTCATGGAAACCTTCCACAAGCTCCAGGAGCGCGGCAAGACTATCGTGCTCATCACGCACGATCCCGGTATTGCTGCCGAGGCCGACCGCGCCGTGACCATCCGCGACGGACGCATCCATGACGGTGCGTATATCGCGCATGCGCCGCATACGCTACACGGGGCCCTGGACGCGCTGCCAACGATTTCCGCATCCACCGACCTGCCGAAAGGAGCGAAGGCATGAGTACGCGAGATCTTGTCCAGGAAGCCCTTCACTCGCTCGAGGCCAACAAGGGACGCAGCCTACTCACCATCTTGGGCATCGTCATCGGCATCGCCTCCGTCATTGCCATGACCTCGCTTATCGGCGGCATCCAAAACAGCCTGGTTAACAGCCTGGGTCTCAACGCCGCGCGTATGGTGCAGATTTATTCCTCGCAGGAGCTCACCGAGTCGGACGTCGAGAAACTCCGCAAGATGATGCCGCAGATTGAGCAGATCGGCATCGTAGACAGCGCCTATACCGAGTACAAGGCCGGTGACAAAAGCTATACCGTCATGGCGCAGGGCGTCGACAGCGACATGCTCGACGCGGTAGGCGCCAGCAAGCTCGTCGCGGGGCGCACCTACACCCAGACCGAGTCCCAATCGGGCGCACGCGTGGCGCTCATCAGCCGCGGCGGCGCCGATCAGCTGTACGGCAACGAGCAGGACGCGCTGGGCAAGACCATAAAGGTGTCCAACGGCGAGGTGCAAATTGTCGGCGTCATCGACGGCGGCAACGACTCCATGGGCTCCCTCACGCTGTATATGCCGCGCGAGACCATTGCCAGCCTCTTTGGTGACGAGAACCCCTCATTCCCCAGCGTGACGGCGCTCGCCGTCGAGGGAACCGACATGGATGAGCTCTGCAAAACGATTGAATCCAAGGTGCGCAGCATGAAGGGCATTGCGGACGACGATGAATACGACAGCGTATCGGCGACCTCGATGAAAAGCGCCATCGACGCCCTCAACTCCTTTATGGGCGCCTTCTCGCTCATCATGGGCGCCGTTGCCAGCATTTCGCTGCTCGTGGGCGGCATCGGCATTATGAACATGATGCTCACCAACGTGACGGAGCGCATCCGCGAGATCGGTATTCGCCGCGCGCTGGGAGCAAGCCGTCGCGACATCACCGCGCAGTTTTTGGCCGAGTCCTCGGCGCTCTGTATCACCGGCGGCATTCTGGGCGTCGTAATTGGCTATCTGCTGGCCTGGGGACTTACGTTCTTTGCCGCCAACTCGGGCATTATGAGCGAGTTCGGAGCCAGCGGAACGATTACGCCGAGTTTCTCGCTTACAACCGTTTTGCTCGCCTTTGCCGTATCCGTCGGCATCGGCGTGATCTTTGGCTTCTACCCAGCCCGCCGAGCCGCGAAGCTCGACCCCGTGGAATGTCTGAGATACCAGTAACCCATCCCCCATAAGTTGCGGTGAAATAGGGACTGAATGGCCTTTTGACCGCCAAAACAGTCCCGATTTCACCGCAACTGATGGGGGGCTGTGGCGTTGTCGCTATTCGA
>CAKUHK010000092.1:0-7250 GCA_934655965.1 uncultured Collinsella sp. | reverse complement strand
TTTGGTGGGCGTTACAAGATTTGAACTTGTGACCTCTTCCGTGTCAGGGAAGCGCTCTCCCCCTGAGCTAAACGCCCGATCAAGGGTGCGCGAGTGCGCAGGGAATAATATAACGGAGCTCCCACTCAGTGGCAAGAGCTATTTTTTAAAATCCTGCGATTTGCGGCCCCATCAGAGCCCGATGCAGCGCGAACAGCATGCGAAAAGTCGCGTTTGTACCCCCGATGAACTGCGCATTCGCGTAGAATAAGTCCATTATGGGCAAATCGTGCCCAGGCAGTTTATAACGCGGCAAATGGGGGAGGGGCATGTCGGACGCGCGCTCGCTGCGAAAACAGTTCAATCGCATGCTCGCCACGTTACTGGTGGCCCTTGCTGCTGCTGGAGCCGTAACGTACGCCTGGTACATTTACAACGCCAACCGCCACATCACCGACGTCAAGATGGCGGCGGGCACCGGCGTGACCTTCCTTATCTCTAACGAGTACGACGGCGAGTACAAAACCAACGCTGGCCTGAGCTTCGCGGGCCTGCTCGATCCCGTCTCGACCGACAATGTGCTCAACGGATTCCAAAAGGTGACGGGCTTTACCGGCGGAACCACGCAGGACTCGCTCTTTGCCAACATGTTCGGTGCCGCCGAGCATTCCGACTACTACAAGACCTCCCTGTACTTGGCCACCAACTCGGCCGCGACCGACGTGTACCTGTCGGGCATCGACTTTACCGAGCAGGACCCGGCAAACCCCATCTCCACCGCTTTGCGCGTGGGGCTGGTTGCCTATGCCCCGGGGCGGGGAAACACTGTGATGGGTCAATATGTCTTTGAGGTCTCGAACGCCCGCAATCCCCAGGCGCGCTACAACACGCTCGACGGCAAGGACGCCGGCGAGAGCGAACAGGACCATCTGGTGCTCGACAGCACCCGCACCGATGGCACCACAGTCCACCTTGACCAGCTGACCAGCGCAAACTTCTGTGATTACAACGAGGACACCGGCGTCGTAAGCCTTAAAGAGGCTACGACCAAGATTTGCTCCCTGCCCGCCGCTGCCAAGGACGCCGACCGCAGCACGCCCGTGCGCGTGGACGTGTACGTGTGGCTGGAAGGCTGCGACCCCGACTGCACTAACAACCTGGCCGCCACCAGCCTGCAATCGCTGGCGCTGCGTTTTGCCGGCAAGCGTTCGTAAGGGGGCTGGGCATGACCGCATCGAACATTAAAGATATCCTGGGCTCGCGTCGCCGCATGGTGGCCGCCGCTGCATGGATGCTCGTGCTTGTAGCCGCCTTGAGCGCCGCCACCTACGCGTGGTTTAGCAACTCGCGCTACACCAACGTGACGCCCGTGGCGCACACGGTAAGCGACGAGGGCTCCGACCTGCAGATTGGCCTTTCGGCCAACGGACCCTGGGACACGACGGCTACGCTGGCTGCCGCCGACAAGACGCTCTATCCCATCTCGACGGCAGACCTTTCCCGCTTTTGGCGCGGTACCTTCCAAAACGCCGCGGGCATCACGACCGACTATGCCGACTGCACCGCGCAGCTGAATGACTATGCCCTCACCGGCATGCTGTACCTCAAAGGCAGCGACGGCGCGCTCAGCGTGTACCTGTATCAGGGCCAGATGAGCGTGACGAGCGATCCGCAGCTGCTGGCAGCACTTCGCCTGGGCCTGGTCATTACGACCCAGTCTGGTACGCAAACGCATATCTTTACCTGCGACGACCTAGGCAACACCGCGGGCGCCACCAGCAGGCGCACCACGGCGCAGGACGGCGTGGTCGTGGCAGGCGGCGCTTCGGGCTGGAGCTATACCGCCGACCCCGCTCGCGCCATAAGCGCCTACAGCATGGACGGCACCGGCGACACGCCCACGGCGCGCGCGGGCTCCACGCCCATCTGCGCGCTAGCCGCCAACGAGGTGGCAAGCGTCCGCTACGTTGTGTACATGGAAGGCTGCGACGCCAACTGCATCGACGAGGCCCAGGCCCGCGATGTCGTTTTGCAGCTCGCCTTCGCCGCGGCCAAGGCATAAGGGGGGCGAGTGACATGGAAGATAAGAAGCAAGCGCCGACCGATAACCGCGAGGCCAAAGCCGAGGGCATGAACCCGACAACCGTTTCCGCCGCAACCGCCGGGCGCACCGCGGGCACGGACGCCGCCGCCCGCCGCCACGCCCGTCGCGCGCGTGCCTACATCGCGCTCGTCATGGTGGCACTCGCCGCCACCCTGGGCGTGGCCACCTACGCCTGGTTTACCAGCAACATGAAGGTCAACACCAACTCGGTGAGCGTCCACAGCGACACATCCAAGCTGGTGCTCGAGCTGGGCGATGCCAGCCGCGGCAGCTGGTCGCAGCAGGGCGACGTTTCCCTGGTCTCCAATGCAAGCGGCACCGTAACGCTCTATCCGGTCTCGACCTTCGACCTCAACGGCTTTGCGGCCTGCGCGCAAAACAACTCAGCCGGCGATGCCTCGGTGTTTGAGCAGGCAAAAGACAACGGCTCCGCCTACTACCACGGCTGGATCGACCTGCGCCCCACCATCACGGGCACGGGCGCAAGCAAGGTTAAGGGCAAAGTGAGCCTGTATCTGGCCGAGTCGCTGGTCCCGCAGGGTACCGACGCCGAGCTGCTGTGCGCAGCCCGCGTGGGCATCAAAATCTCGAGCGGCAACCAGGTGCTCGCCACCAACATCTTTGAACTCGACAGCTCCGATGGCGGCCACCGCGGCGAGCATCCCGCGACTGCCCCTGCGGGCCTGGCAGGCTACACCGACGGCATGCTGCTGGGCTGGCAAAACGGCCAGCTTGCCTGCGGTGCCAACGTGACGCAGGACCCGGCAGCCTTTACCCTGGACGCCAGCGAGATGGCCGCGCGTCCGCAAAACGCGCTCGCCACGCTGGCGCTGGGCCAGACCTATCGCCTGGACATCTATTACTACATCGAGGGCACCGACCCCGATAGCGCCAGCTACCTCTATCAGGATCCGGGCACCTTGCACCTGGCGCTCTTCGCGACCTTGGACGGTGAGTAGCAATGGCACGCAAACAACCGACGCCCGCCACCGGCCAGCCCGCCGCCGCCCCTGCCGACACCGACCTGCGCCGCAAGCTCACCACCACCTTGGTCCTGGTCCTGTTTGCGCTGGTGGCCATAGCCATGGCAACCTTCGCCTGGTTCTCCATCGCCGATAGCGCCAAGACCCGCATGCTCATGATCGACGCCAACGCCGATGGTTCGCTGCGCTTTGACCTGGACGAGCATGCCACGTTCGAAGAGTACGTCCACAGTTTGGGCTTCGACCAGATCTCGGCGCGCATCGCCAGCGAAAAGGGCGTGGACATCGATGCATCCAGGCTCAAGCCCGTCACCACGAGCGACTACCAGACCTTCACCTTTGAGGACGGCTCCACCGCCGATCCCGCCACCGGTGCCTACCTGGAGTTTACGCTGCACTTTATGAGCAGCACGGACCTGCGTGTGCGCCTGACCGGGCAGGACGGCGACAGCGGCGCCTCCGGCACGCGGTTTAGCTCCGACACCGAGGGGATGGCCAGCGCCATGCGCATGAGCTTTACCGCCGACGGCCAAACCTGGGTCTACAACCCCAACGGGGGCGGCGGCTCATCTGGCTCGGCGACGGTCTTCGGGCTCGGCTCGGGTGAGGCCACCACGGCGAGCGACATGTTCGATCTGATAAAGGATACGGACAAGCCGGTAATCGTTCGCATATGGCTCGAGGGAACGGACCCAAGTTGCACTAATATGCTAAAGGGAGCTAACTATTCGGTTTCGATGCGCTTTGAGGGCATCGAAGAACAGTAGATACGCACGGCGGCCGCCCGGCCGCGCACGACCTAGTCAGACACGGTAGTAAGGGACATCATGCAATCTGTTAAAAAAGTCGCATCCATCGCACTGAGCGTCGTCATGTGGATCATCATCCTGGTGGCGGCCCTGTATGCGTTTACCACGCTCGCCACGCGCGAGGACGGCAGCGTGTCCGACATCGCCGGCTTCACCCCGCTCGCCGTGCAGTCCGACTCCATGGCGCCCACGTTTAACAAGGGCGACCTCATCGTCATCAAAAAGTGCGACACCTCCAAGCTCGAGGTGGGCGACATCGTGACGTTCCACACCATCATCGATAACGAGTACGCGCTCAACACGCACCGCATCGCCGCGATCGACGAGGTCAACGGCATGCGCAGCTTTACCACCAAGGGCGACAACAACGACGTGGCCGATACGCACATCATTAGCGACGGCGACATCGTGGGCAAGTACGTGTTCGCGCTGCCGCAGATGGGCAAGGTCATGGACTTCCTGTCCAGCTCCATGGGCTTCCTCATTGTGATCGTGCTGCCCATGCTGCTGTTCTTTATCTACCAGGTGTACCACCTCATCGTGGTGGGCATGAACCTTAAGCGCGCTATGGCCGAGGAGGATCGCCTGGCCGCCGCGGCCGCCATCGTGGACGCCGAGGGCAAGGGCGCCACCGTCACCGCCGATAACGCCGCCGAGCAGCTCGCCCAGGCCGAGGCCAAGCTCGAGGAAGCCCGCCGTCTGAAGGCCGAGGCTGAGGCGGCGATGAACGCGAACAAGCAGGAGGACAGCGACGGTGAGTGAGTTTCTGGGATTTGCCTGGGAGCTGCTGGCAAAGGTCGTCTACAACGTCGTTGCCGTCGTGAGCTCCATCCTTAACCTGCTGGTGTTTGGCTGGGTTGAGTACTTCAACATCTTTATGACCTACTTCACCACGTTTGACCTGGTGGGCAAGATCGGCGCGGTCATTCTGTTTGCCATGCTCATCGCGGTCCCCGTGCTGATCGTGGCCATCCTGGTGCACCGCTATCGCATCAACCGCCGCCTGCATCGCGACGATACGTCCAACAAGGCGCTCTACCGCGAGATCGGCCGCCTCAACAAGCAGGTGCTCGACCTCATGGACGAGAAGAACAAGCTGCTGGCG
The DNA here is from genome assembly GCA_934655965.1 of uncultured Collinsella sp. GTDB lineage: Bacteria > Actinomycetota > Coriobacteriia > Coriobacteriales > Coriobacteriaceae > Collinsella. Next base: position 2,270 of record CAKUHK010000092.1, on the reverse strand, counting down.
CTCAAGGTCAATGCCATGGGCGGCACCAAGCAGATTCCGTACGTGGGCGCCTCGGCTCTGGCCGACGACCACCTGCCCACGGTGGGTAACGTCGTGGGCGCCGCTGCGGGTGCCGGTGCTGCCGCGGGCGGGGGCGCCACGGCCGTCATGTCGGGCAACGCGTCGCTCGCGCTCGACGGCGAGGGCGTCAAGGATGCCGCAGCCGCCATGGCCAAGGCCACCGTCGAGGCCAAGACCCTTGCCGAGGAAAAAGAGATCGCACAGGCCAACCGCTTCCCCAAGCTGTCGCTCGTCGACCTCAAGTACCGCGACTGGGAGTCGCCGGTCTACGACGACGCCATTTCGCTCGAGGACTTCGTCGACAGCTTCCGCGCGTTTGCGTGCAGCCAGATGAAGCTCTACTACACGCCCGAGATTATCCGCCGCTTTGTGGCCGGCATGGCCGCCTCCAAGCTGCTGATCCTGGAGGGCATCTCGGGTACCGGTAAGACCTCGCTGCCCTACAGCTTTAGCCGCTACCTGGACAACCCCGCGACCATCGTGTCGGTGCAGCCGAGCTTCCGCGACCGCACCGAGGTGCTCGGCTACTTTAACGAGTTCTCCAAGCGCTTCAACGAGACCGAGTTCCTCCGCGCTGTGTATGAGGCGGGTCTGCGCCAGGACCCGTCCATGATCGTGCTCGACGAGATGAACCTGGCCCGCGTGGAGTACTACTTTGCCGAGATCCTGTCGGTGCTCGAGATGCCCAGCCACGATGAGTGGGTGCTCGACCTGGTCCCCACCCAGTGGGCCGCCGACCCCAAGGCGCTCCACGACGGCAAGCTCACCATCCCCGACAGCCTGTGGTTTATCGGCACCGCCAACAACGACGACTCCACCTTTACCATCACGGACAAGGTATACGACCGCGCGATCCCCATCGAGCTCAACGAGCGCGCCGACGCGTTTGAGTGCGAGCCGCACGAGCGCGTGCACGTGACGGCCGACCACCTGCAGTATCTGTTCCAGAAGGCCAAGGTCGAGTACGTGATCGACGACGAGCTGCTCGAGAAGATGCACAAGCTGGACCAGTACCTGCAGACCCGCTTTAAGCTGGCGTTTGGCAACCGTATCATCAAGCAGATGTACGACTTTATCCCCGTGTACGTGGCATGCGGCGGCACCGAGCTGGGCGGCATGGACTACATCATCGCCCGCAAGGTGCTCAAGAAGTTTGAGTCCATGAACGTGAGCTTTGTGCGCGACGAGATGAAGGGCCTGATCGAGTATATCGAGAAGACCTTTGGCGAGGGCGGCCTGCCCGATTCCGTCATGTACCTGCAGCGGATCCAGAATTTCTACTAAGCGCGTGCGAGTGCGGGGCGTGGGACAAGGCGACCGGTAGTCCTTGTCCCACGCGCTCTTTCCCGATCGATCCAACCTATGGAGTAACCCATGTCCGAGACCATTCAGGACCTCTATACCAGCTTCTCCGAGCAGATGGAGCCCATCCAGGAGGACAGCCACTACTTCCGCTATCTCTTTGAGATGGCGCAGGCCTCGGGCACCACGATCGAGCAGCAGCGCGAGGAGCTCGTCAAGGTGGTGGACGAGGAATGGATCAGCATGATCGAGGACTCGCTCGACGCCATCAACACCATTATCGAAAAGCCGCGCCGCTTCATCACCACCGAGGAAGAGGTGGTGCCGGTCTCGCTCGCCAAAAAGATCAGCGCCGACAGCGTCCGTCATCTCAGCCAGAACACGCAGTTTTTGGCGCCGAGCGACGATGGCGGCGTCCACCCCACGCGCATCCTCAACGTCAACACCGTCGAGACGTACGACCTGTACGAGAACCGCTTTATCTACCATCTGATTCAGCGCCTGCTGACGTTTGTGGACAAGCGCACCGACGTGATCTTTTGGTCGACGGGCAACGAGATCCGCAACCGCTTTAAGATGCACAGCAAGATCGACGACGCGTACGAGGAGATCGAGTACAACGTCGAGATGACGGTCAAAAACCGTCAGAGCTTTGCCGAGAACGATGCCGACAACATGGACGTCTTTATGCGCATCGACCGCGTGCGCCGCTTGGTCATGGCACTGCGCGGCGCGTCGTTCTGCCAGATCATGAGCGGTTGCAGTGCGGTCCGCAGCCCCATCCAGCGCACCAACCTCATCATGAAGGACCCTAACTACCGCAAGTGCTACCAGCTGTGGCAGTTTATGGAGCGCTACGACAAGGTGGGCTACAACATCGACGTGCAGCAGCAGTCGCTGGCGTTCGA
>CAKUHK010000091.1:0-7413 GCA_934655965.1 uncultured Collinsella sp. | reverse complement strand
ACGCCGTTGATGTCGTCGTCGAAATCGAACTGGCGTCCCTCGACAACGGTCAGCGAGCCATCGGCCTCGACCGTGGCGCCGATGTAGGTTTGACTCATGGAGTAACCGTCGGCGTGCGCGGCGGCGGGCAGCAGCAACAACGCGAGCGCGACGAGCGCGCAGACGGAAGCGAATCGCGCGAACAGGCGACGCTGCCGACAGGTCTTGGCAACGGGGGCGTTCATAGGCACATCCTTTGTCTGTGATACCAACAGCGTCATTGTCCCACGTTTATGGGCGCACATGACGAATATCTAGGCCAGCGGAGCATTAAACGGGACAAAAGTCCCACCTAAGCCCGGCACTTAGGAACGTTCCTTATCTGCCGGCAGTTTGGGACAGTCCTTGGCCAAGCACCCGTCTGGCAATAGATACCACTTCACAGCTCCGTCACAGGTGTAGCGGCTTTGTGTGGGTGCGCCATGCGCTGATTGAGCCGCCGGACGAGGGGCATAAAGCAGTTGAGCGAAAACGGTTTGCCCCTTTGCCGTTCGCTCGAGGATCATGTCCCCCTTTTCCGCGGAAACCCCGGCAGTTGCGAAGAGCTGCCGGGGTTTCTGTCGTTTAAGGGCCGGGCTGAGGAGCAGCAATCGAGGCGCCGAGCCGACGGCCGGGACACGCAGCGCACGACTGCGGCAACTTGCAAGTCATGGCAACGTCTCCCCTATCGCGCCCCGCGCTATACTCGTCCGCATGGATATCAATGCACTCGACATAGCAACGCCCGTCGCGGTCACGTCGACGGCACCCAACGCGTCCGCTGCCACGGCGGGCGCACCCGCCACGCCCGCGCCCGTCGTGGGCCGCTTCGCCCCGTCGCCCTCGGGCCGAATGCACCTGGGCAACGTGTTCAGCTGCCTGTGCGCGTGGCTTTCGGCCCGCAGCCAGGGCGGCCACATCGTGCTGCGCATCGAGGACCTGGACGATCGCTGTAAGCGCCCGGAACTCGCCGCCCAGTTGATCGACGATCTCGCTTGGCTGGGGCTCGAGTGGGACGAGGGCCCCTACTATCAGCGCGATCGCCTGGACCTGTACGAGGCCGCCCTGCACCAGCTGCAAGACGCCGGCCTCACGTATCCCTGCTTTTGCACGCGCGCCGAGCTCCACGCCGCGAGCGCGCCGCACGCTAGCGACGGCACGCCCATCTACCGCGGCGCCTGTCGAGGTCTTTCTGCCGAAGAGATCGCCCGCCGCAGCGCCCTGCGCGCCCCGGCCACACGCCTGCGCGTGCCCGCCGTCGACGACCTCGCGGACGACGTGGTCGAGTTTGTCGACCGCACGTACGGCGCCCAATGCGAGGCGCTCGCCACCGAGTGCGGCGACTTTTTGGTGCGCCGCAGCGACGGTGTGTTTGCCTACCAGCTGGCCGTGGTGGTCGACGATGCCGCCATGGGCGTCACCGAGGTCGTACGCGGATGCGACCTGCTGGGTTCCACGCCGCGCCAGATCTACCTACAGCATCTGCTGGGACTACCCACACCGCACTACGCACACATTCCGCTGCTCATGGCACCGGACGGTCGCCGCCTTTCCAAGCGCGACCGCGATCTGGACCTGGGCGAGCTGCGCGCCCGATTTGGCACGCCCGAAGCGCTGCTCGGCTGGCTCGCCGGACAAACAGGCATCGCGCCGGACGCCACGCCGCGTACAGCCGAGCAGCTGGTCGAGCACTTTAGCTGGGACGTCATCCGCGCACACAGAGAGAACATCACCGTAACGGCTGTGTAGCCAGACACCCCGCCCTTACGCAACATCCCAGGGTTGGAGTTCGTCGCCCAGGCGAACGATGCGGTCGTAGAGCACAGTGTGACGCTCGGCCGGATTGGCATCCCGGTGAAAATGCCCGTAGTACCAGCGCTTGTAGTCCAGGCGATCCTCCAACTCGTCAAAAAACGCCGTAAGCCGATCGACGTCGGGACGGTTCCAGCCAGGCGCCGGATAGAGCGTCGGCGAGAGCATGCGCGTGGAACAGGTGTGAGTGATTACGTAGTCGACCTTCCATCCCACGTTGTCGAGCTTTGCCCGCGCCTCCTCAAAGTTGCGCTCGTCCGGCAGCTCCTGTGGCCACCAGCTCGAATACGGTATACGGTATTCCTTGTCCACGCTCGTGGCGCCGCCCATGGTAAAGATTGTTGAACCATCGAGTTCAAAGACCTCGCCACGCGTCAGGCGCCGGATGGGCGAGGTATCCGACAGGCGCTGCGTGAGCCCGCCATGCCACAGTTCCATGGGACGCTCTGCCCAGTGATCGAAGCGCTCGTGGTTGCCGTCGACAAAGAGCACCGTGTAGGGGCGCGATTCCAGCCACGCGATATCGGCACATTCCTCGGCAGAGAAATCCCACGGAAAGCCAAAGTCGCCGGCGACGATGAGGTAGTCGTCGCTGCCAAGGCTATCCCCAAGCTCCCAGTCGCGGAGTTTTTGCATGTCAACGCCGCCGTGAACGTCGCCCGTCACATAGACTGTCATCGGACCACCACCCCCCTCTTGTAGGCTTCGAGCTCGCGCCCAATCTGCTCATCGCCCGTGGCATTGACCCACCACGGCCATTTAACGCAGCACACCGGCTCGTCTACCTGCGCAAACCACGCCTTGAGCTCGTCCAGGCTCACCGGCGCATAATCGTTGGCATCTACGCCCACGTCGTAGCGCAGCAGCCCCTGCTTGCGGTTGAATTCGTTGTACGCGCTGCCGCAACTATGGATATGCCCATGCAGATGCCAGCCGCCATGTGACATGCCCTGCCAGTCGGTCATGGGATAGTGGCTCAGCACGATTTTCTGCCGGTCGATCTTGAGCACGCAGATGGGCGGCTCAACGATAAAAGCACCCGCCACCGCAGGCTGTGACCAATCCTTGTCATGATTACCGGGCAGCAGATGAACGCGCTTGCAGGCAATCCTTTTGCGCAGCTCATAGGCATCCTGGGCCGTCATCTTAAAGCTGAAGTCGCCTAGGATGTAGAGCTCGTCGTCCGCGGCAACCTTGCTATTAATGTTGTCGACAATGGCATCGTTCATCTGCGCAACGGTCGACCACGGCCTGTCGCAAAGCCGCAGCATGTTCTCGTGCCCAAAGTGCGTATCGCTGGTAAACCAGATCATGGGGAACTCCTAACGCTGCGGGGCATCTAGCCCTTATGGCTTACCCCTCGTTCTTCCATCCAAACGGGTCAAATACCCAAAAGATCAGATCGAGCACGCCGCCGGTCGCCATGGCGCCAGCGAGGGCAATGATGACGTGCAACGAGTTTGCGCTTCGGAGCACGTCGAACGGCCCCAGAACGGCCAGTAGCGCGACCGCCACGCCGGCTACGCAAAGCGCAAGGCACGGCCCCGCGTCCTTTACGCCCTTCTTTACAAGATGCTTTGCGTTGTCACTCATTACTATCGAGCTCCTTAGAGGGTCGTTGCTTTGATTCATGCCGCCGCGGCAGAGTCGGACAGCAGACTAAGTGTCACATGTCGTGCGGACACGATTGAAAGCTAGCACCAACTGCCAATCCTAATCGCCATACACCCAAAACACGAACGATCGATCTGTTATCCTGGCGCCAGCATAGTCTGACGAAGGGCATGACGAAATGGCTACTCAGCAACAGATTGATATCGAATTCGACTCACTCGCACATGGGGACGATTCGCCCAAGCTCATCGCCAACTCGAAGGCAACTGGCGGAACGCTGTTGTCCGTTATCAAAGAACAGCTCTCTACCTGCAGCTCGTTCGACTTTTGCGTTGCCTTTATCGCAGACGGCGGCTTGCAAATCCTGGTCGAGGCGTTTCAAGAGCTCAAACAGCGCGACATCAAGGGCCGACTGCTTACATCCACCTATCTCAACTTCAATTCGCCCGATGTGTTTCGTAAGCTCTTGGAATACGACAATATAGAAGTGCGGGTGTTCGAAGGCAATCTGCACGCCAAGGGATACATTTTCGACAAGGGCGAGACCAGCACGGTTATCGTCGGAAGCTCCAACATGACGCAGACCGCTCTCACCTGCAATAAAGAATGGAACGTCCTGTATCAGACCGTCGAGAACAGCCGACTGCTCGGCGAGCTCAGGGGTGAGTTCAATTCGCTTTGGAATGACACTTCCACCGTCGCACTTTCGCAGGAGTGGATTGGGGCTTACGCCGCGTACCGATCGGCGCGTCCTCCAAAGCCCAAATCGAAGCCAACGTTCCAGGCAATCGCTAATTCAGCCCCGAGCGGACATGAAGAAATCAAGCCCAATAAAATGCAGCAGCGCGCTCTCGAAGCGCTCGGAGCAATCCACCGCAAGGGCGAGACCCGCGCTTTGCTGGTCTCGGCAACCGGTACGGGCAAAACCTTCCTGTCGGCGTTCGACGTCCTGGCAACCAAACCCCGACGCGTCCTCTTTCTTGCACACCGCCGACGCATTATCAATGCCTCCCGCGCGAGCTATAAACGACTCTTGGGCAACGCCTATACATTCGACACTTATCAAACGGGCAAGGATATAAGCTCTGCTACCTGCGTGTTTGCTATGTGCTCTTCGGTTGCCAAGCATCTGAGCGATTTTCATCCCGATGAATTCGACTACATCGTCATCGACGAGGCGCACCGCACGGGCTCCCAGGGTTACCAGTCAATCATGTCGCACTTCACGCCGCGCTTCTATCTGGGCATGACCGCCACGCCCAATCGTACCGATGGCTACGATGTCTTTGCACTCTTTAACCATGTCATCGCGTTCCAGATCACGCTGCAGGATGCCTTGGCAGAGGAGATGCTTGCCCCCTTCCATTATTTTGGCATTCATGATCTGGAGATTGACGACGAGACTGTTGAGGACACCGCCTTGTTCGGGCGCCTAACATCCGACGAACGCGTGCGTCACATCACAGATAAGATTGAGGAATATAGCGTTAACAAGAGCGACCGCAGGGGTCTCATCTTCTGCAATCGCAACGCCGAAGCCCAAGAACTATCTCGAAAATTCAACGAGCTTGGATACCGAACGGCTGCAATCAGCGGCCAAGATTCCGACGAGGTCCGCGACGTCGCAATCAGCCGCCTGGAGTCCGGCGAACTCGAGTACATCTTCTCGGTCGATATCATGAACGAAGGCGTCGATATCCCCTCCCTCAACCAGATCATCATGCTTCGCCGCACCGACTCGGCGATCATCTTTATTCAGCAGCTTGGCCGCGGCTTGCGTCTGAATGACGGCAAGGAATACGTGTTGGTTCTCGACTTTATTGGCAACTACCAGAGCAACTTCTTGGTGCCCATCGCGCTTTCGGGCGACAAGACATACAACAAAGATCGTCTGCGCCGCCTTGTTCAGGAAGGCGATTCCGCGATTCCTGGATGCTCAACCGTGAGCTTCGACCGCATCTCCGAAGCACGCATCTACAAAGCCATTGACGGCGGCGACTTCACCTCTGTTAGGTTTTTGAAAAACGAGTATCTCGACCTTCGCCAAAAGCTCGGCAAGATTCCTTCACTACTCGAATTTGATCGCAACGGCTCCATCGATCCGTTGCTTATCTTTAAAAACAGTGGCCTGGGGTCCTACCATGCATTTCTTGCCAAATACGAACCGGACTACACGGTTCAGTTCTCCTCGGATCAGACCAAGATTCTCAAGTTTATTTCGCAAAAACTCGCCGCGGGCAAGCGTTTTGAAGACCTCTATTTGCTTCAAACGCTCGTCGAAGCCGGACATGAGGGCTATCAACAAATGCGCGAGGCAGCTCTCAGGAACTACCGCACCCAGCTTAAGGACAGCGCCATTAAATCGGCAATCGCGGTCCTCAAGGGCGACTTTGCCACTCCTAAGGATTTCGTGTCCCTACTTATCGACGATGGATGCGGCCCTCGTCTGACCGAAGCGTTTGCAACCGCCCTAAGCAACGCCGAGTTCAAGCGCCAGATTCTTGAGGTGCTGGATTTTGGCATCGCGCGCAACCGGCTCGACTATGCCGAGACGTACGAGAACACAAATTTCGTGCTCAACGCCAAGTACACGTACGAGGAGGTTTGCCGCCTGATGAACTGGGAAAAGAACATCAATGGCCAGAACCTCGGCGGTTACTTTTACGACGAGAAGACCAATACATTCCCCGTGTTTATTAACTATGACAAGGCTCCCGACATTAGCGAGTCCATTCAGTATGAGGACCGCTTTGTTTCACCGAGTAAGCTGATCGCAATCTCCAAGGGCAACCGCACGCTCAACTCTCCCGAGATTCAGCGTCTACAGGCATGGCCGGGCAACGGCCTGAAGACGTATTTGTTTATACGCAAGAACAAAGACGACAAGGGCGGCAAGGAGTTTTACTTCCTGGGCGAAATGCATCCCAGCGGTGAGTTTGAAGCCATTAAGACCAAAAGCGGCGACAACGCCGTTGAGATTGAATACGAGCTCAACACACCCGTGAGGCAAGACATTTACGAATTCATGCTTAGCGATTTGAGCGAAGCCGAGTAGCAAAAAGGAGCGAGTCGCCATGTGGCGCCCGCTCCTTTTGTTTACTTAAGCCCAAGTTTCTTTTCGAGCTCCTCGACGACTTTAACGTCTGCCGGAAGCCAGTCGACACCCCACAGGTTACTGGTATCAAGCCACTTCATATCCTCGTGGGCATGCTCTTTGAACTCGCCCGAAAGGATGTTGGCCAGATAGCACTGCATCGACAGATGGAACGTCTCGTAATCGTGCTCAACCGTGCACAGATAGTCGAGATTGCCAATCGTAACCTCGAGCTCTTCCTGAATTTCGCGCACGATCGCTTGCTCGCCGGTCTCGCCCGGCTCGAGCTTTCCACCCGGAAACTCCCAGCCGTCTTTAAACTCGCCATAACCGCGCTGGCAGCTCAGGATCTTCCCGTCTTTCTGAATAATCGCCGCTGCAACATTGATCGATTTCATAACTAGCTATCACCTCTCCAGTTGAGCCCAACTAGTATAGGTGATCAGTTGCCCATAATGTCCCTGCTGGCATGGAAACCATCCGCTCAGCCCGCCCCCATCGCCGGGTTGCTGCTAGGTCGCCGCCCTCCCCACCGAGGTCTAATACTTTTCCCGCAAAGTGAACGGCTGTTTTTGGACCCCTGAAACATCCGCATTTTTCGACAGCAAAATCGCTGGATTCCGACATCGAAACCGCAGGAAACGGCGCTCTCAAAGTGTCGATGCTTCGGGGGTCCGATTTAGCTCGTTCACTTCTCAGGAAAGTATTAGACCTCGCTGTCGGCCGTTCCAAAGACCCACCCGCCGACGCCTCCACGCCTCGCAAAACCCGGCCTTTTCCACCCCTGCCCACCTCCGACCCACCCAAAAACTCATCCAACATTAATCTTGGCTCAAGAATCGCTTAATCTATAACCTGCACTATAGAGTTCGACC
>CAKUHK010000090.1:0-7944 GCA_934655965.1 uncultured Collinsella sp. | reverse complement strand
CGCGCCGACATCCGCCGACTCGATGCCAGCGGCACGGCGCAATACGTCGACGGGTGTGGGCATCTGCGCTCGAGCACATCGGGCATCGAGCCCGCAGCGACCAACGGCCCCGAGCTCGCGCCCCGTGCCCCCAAACCCGTCCAGCGCGATGACGAACGTCGCCGTCTGGTACGCGAAGCGCAGGCGATTGACGGCATCTTCGTGGGAGAACATGGAGGCAAACCGCGTGGTGGCTATGCCGCGCTCTTTGCGCACTCCAACGCCTCGCAAAAGCTGCCCGAGCGCACCAATTCGTTTAAGAAGATCATGGGGTATTTCGATGAGCTCTGGGCGCAAACGGTCGACCCCAAGCGACCGGTCAAGCGCATCAATCTGGGCTTTGGCAATCTGATGCCCGAAGAGTTCGCCACCATTGATCTGTTTAGCGACGTCGAGGCCGATGAGCGCGAGCGCGACCTGGCACGCGCCGTGCTGGCTGTAAAAGGCAAATACGGCAAGAACGCGCTGGTTAAAGGACTGAGCTTTACCGCCGGCGCCACCGCGCGCGAACGCAACGACCAGGTAGGAGGACATCGTGCCTAAATCCAAACAACAGCCAATGCGCCCGCCGACTCCCTTCGAACGTCTGGCAGACCCCGAGGGAAGGCGTCGCACCGCCGACCCCAAACTCACCGCCAACGGCGCCGTTCGTGCCAACCGCGCCGCGCAGTTTATGCCCTTTGCCGCCCTCACGGGATACTACGAACTCGTACGCAAGCAGGAGATAACCGTCGAACCCAAGTGTGAACTCACAGAAGAAAAGGCCCTCGAGCTTTCGAAAAAGCTCGAGGGCCTCAAACGCGGCGACTTGCTTCGTGTCACCTATTACGATACGTACGGCTATCGTAGCCGCACCGGCATTCTCGACGAGGTACTCCCCGCTTTCAAACTGCTCAAGCTCAGAGATATTGTCATCGATTTCGACGACATCCAAGACATCGAGCTGCGCGGCCGAGCCTAGTGGCGAGAACGCTTACGCAGGGCAAAGGCAATACCAAGCACTGCGGCAGCTGCAACCAGCAATCCCAAGACCAGCGTGAGGGTCGAGTCGCCAGCGTGAGGCAGCGAGCCGTCCTTCGGAGTCTTCTTAGTGGTCGTCGTGACGGTGGTCGTGGTGCTGCTCGACTGGTCGTTACCGCCCGTCTGGCTACCGCCAGGCTGGTCGCCGCCACCCGGTTGCGAGGGATCCGTGGGCTCCGTCGGATCCGGAGTACCGGGTTCAACCGGATTCTCCGAATTCTCCTTGCGCTGAATCCAGACCTGGCAGCCATAGAACGGGTTGGCGGTACCAAGGCACAGACCCTGGTTGGTCACCGCAAAGGTGCGCAGGCCATGGTTATACGGATCGTTAAAGCCATTGGTCGTCAGCGTCGTAAAGTTCACGCCGTCCTCGGTAACATACATATCAAAGCCGCGCTCGGCATCGTGCAGGTAGTACATGCACGTAAGGACGCTCTGCAGCTTCTTGAGATTCTCCTCGCTCAGCAGCTTATCGAATGCATCCTGAATATCGCCCGGCAGCTCGGTGCCATAGGCATCCTCATACTGCTGCTTCAGGCTCTCATAGCTATCGAGCATATCCTGATACTGATCGGCAAAGGACTTGAAGTACGCAATCTCGCTATCGATCTTCTGGACATAAGCGGCGTCGTCCTCAAAGTCCTCGGACATCGTCGCAGCCTGATCGCAAAGATCGCCCGTGGCATCCTCCAGAGCATCGCTCAGGTCGCCAAAGCCCTCAACGACCTCAGTCTTCTCGTCATCGACCTCGACGGCCTCGTTTGAATCATCGTCCGCAAGCGTGTTTACGGGAACGATGGGGTCGTCAGGCGAATTCTTGTCGAGCAAGTGATCGAGCAGGTCCCTAAGGCGCTGAACCTGAGAGTCCCACTCCTCGGGCGTCATATCGATAATGTCGCCATTGGAGAACTGACCGATCGGCTCAAGCAGGCTCGCGGTATCAAAGGTACCGATATACAGCTTGCCGTCGAACTTCTGCATGCGCCAGATGTACTGGTTCTCGTTTCGGCCAAAGCCCGAAGTCAGGCCGGAAATACCGCCCTCGGGGAACATGTCGGTGCGGTCGCCAACGACGAGCTCCATGTTCTCGTCCTTGTCCATGCGATAGATGTTGACCGACTGCTCAAGATTGGCATTCACAAACGAGCAGTCAACGCCGCCCATGCTGCTCTTGCCGCTCTCGTCAGAATTGGACTTATTAAAGAGAATGCGCTCGAGGGCGATCTCCTCGTCGTTGTATTCACCGATATAGAGGTAGTCGTTGTAGACGATGAGATTGGCAGCACCAGAACGGGTGCGGGCAGGATCGATGCCAAAGCAATACTTTGCACCGTCCGTCTCCTGGTCGCCGACAATCGGAGTCCACGTATAGCTGCCGTCGGCGTTCTTGTCGCCACAGACCATGGCAAACGACTGCATGGAATTGTCATCGGGGGCATTCTCGGGCGTACCGGTGCAGATGGTGGCATAGAGATGGCCATTGTACGAGACCATATCCCAAATGGCACCGCCGTAGATGCTGTCCTGATAGCGAATCGCCGGATAGTTAAACAGCTTGTCCGAGTTGGCAATCTCGGTGAAGCTGCCCTGGCCCTTCGAGGGGTCAGACGACGTCAGGATTGTCGACACAAACTTACCAGCCGCGTCTTTACCCACATTGCTGATGACGAGCTGGCCATCATGGACGCACATGCCGCGGATACCGGTAGAAATGCCCTGCTTGTAGGCGGCACCGTAATCCTGCATGCTCGAAAGGCCCTGATAGACAGGTTTCCACTTATCCGTTTTAGGATCGATCTCATATACGGCAGGCAGACCGCTCTTGCCGCCATTGGTCCTAACGCTACCGCAAAAATAGAGCTTGCCCTTGTAGCTCACGGCGTTACGGAACAGAGGACCGACACCGTTGAGCGATTCGGAGAGCAGCAGTTTGGTCTCACCGGTCTTGGTATTAATCTTGACCAGAATGCCGCCACTGTCCTTGTCGGCCGTGCCATCCTCCTTCTGCTGTCCGTAGAAGAACGTGCCGTTAAACATGGCCTCCAGCGTCAAGCGCATGGTCTCGGCATCAAAAGAGTCACCCAGCGTACTGTCCATGAGCGTCAGCGTGTTGCCCATCGCCGCATAGCAGGTGCCCACATAAAGCCAGTCGCCATAGCTCGCAGCCGCCCAGGTGTAGCTCTGGCCGCGATCGCCTTCGTTGTTGGCCGTGTTACCATCGGCGCCCGGAACGGCAACGGCACCGTCACCCTGGTAGTCGACGATGCCATCCGGCTGCGACGTTCCTACCGTAGGATGCGAGAGCTTCTCAAAGGAATACCCATTTCCCGCATTGTAGGTAACGGCACCCGAAGCGTCTTCGGCGTGCGCCGGCAACGGCGATACCAAGATAGCGGCAAGCGCTGCCACCAAGCCAAGTGTTCCCACTCGTCTCATAAGGCTATAACCTCCCCTGTCCTAAAGCCCAGTTTTAGCATTTTTCATTTCTGTCCACGGTTAATTGCAAGCTGAGCACAGCAATAATCAGTGTGTAAATATACACCTGTAATTTTTGGACGGGGTAATAGGTGCTCGATTGGTAGCGAATTCCGCGCAAACCGTCACTAAACTCCACTTTTGCCGCATCTGCTGGTTGATTTTTGCGCAAATTTTAGGATGTCGATAGCCCCAATGGACAGGAGGCCGGTACCCATTAGAGAGGGCGGCACCTACAGTTTCATAACGAAATAGCCCGCGCCCCTCACCGCCGTCTCGAGTGCCTCGCGGTCAATCGGGCGCTTTGAACGTACACGCGCCGCGTGGTCCGCGTATGTTACCGTAGCCCACACACCATCCAGCGCATTGAGGGCATTGGCTACGTTCTGAGCGCAGCCGTCACAGCTCATGCCGCCGATGAGCAGCTCATCGCTATAAGGGTAGTGAGACTCATCGGCATCGGTCACCACGGCCCTCTTTGCTTTCTTTCCGACCGCGCCATCACTGCAGCAGCTCTTTCCATGCGTCGACGCCGCAATGCGGCGCAGCCCAAAGAACATGCCGATGGCGATCACGCCCAGCACGATGATATTCGCGGGATTGAGTAGGTCGCCCATGCGCTCCCCTTCCTCATAGCTTTATCCAGATACCCCCATGGGGTGTCCCCATCTTACCCCAAACTCATGTCAGTTCGGTCAATTAGTTTCCCTATTCAAACTTTTTTGTTGACCGTAGCTTACTTTCGTGTATAAGTTATCCCAGGCTAACACGAAAGGACGGACAACGGCGTCATGACTCGAACCATTGACATCCCAACGTTTCAGGCGGCGGTTGTTCGCAACTGCTCCCCCACGCTCGCGGGCATCAAGCCGGCATCGCTCTTTACCTATCCAGGCACCTACGCCCACGGGGATGGCTCGGCCGCAACCGGAGCAATTGCAGAGCGCCGAGCACGTCTGCTCAACGTTATCGCCCAGTGCAACAACGAGCTCGATCCGCTCGGCATCCACCTGAGTGTTTTGGTCTGGCGACCCTGCGGAGCGCTCGTGTACGTGTACCGGCCCAAAAGCCTCGCCGCTTACTTCGCGGACCCGCGCGCCCAGACGGCGCTTGCCAAGGAAGGCTACAACACGAGTGACCTCCCGACATGCCTCGTGCACCTGGCATCACGCATCACGCTCGCGAGCAATAACGCCGCGGAATGCGCCTGTAGCCAGACTCGATGCGCACTATCCCAGCAAGTCAGCTGCAGCAACGACTGTGTCTGCGAGTTTCCGCACGAAATAGGCTACTTCCTGGGATATCCCTACGAGGACGTGCACGAGTTCATCGTGCAGCGCGGCGAGAACTACAAGGTCTTTGGCGCCTGGAAGGTCTACACGAATGTCGAGCAGGCGCTTGCGACGTTTGATGCCTACCGCGCCTGCACCCAATACCTCACCTTAATCTATCAGCAGGGTTGCAGTCTGGCGCAACTTGCCCAGGCAGCCCGATAGAACGTACTAATCGCGGCGATGTGCCGCACAACCGAAAGGACAAAACATGAGCAAGATCGCCATCGTCTATTGGAGCGGCACGGGCAACACCGAGGCTATGGCAAACCTCGTCGCCGAAGGCGCCACGTCCGCAGGCGCCGAGGCCGAAGTTATCCCCTGCTCCGACTTCCCCGCAGACAAGGCAGCCGACTACGACGCCTTCGCCTTCGGCTGCCCCGCCATGGGCTCCGAGGAGCTCGAGTATGACGAGTTCCAGCCGATGTGGGACGAGGTCAAGGAGACTCTCGGTGACAAGAAAGTCGTCCTCTTTGGCTCCTATTCGTGGGCCGAAGGCGAGTGGATGGACAACTGGAAGGCCGACGCCGACGAGGCCGGCGTCAACGTCGTGGACTCCACCATCTGCTACGACGCGCCCGACGATGAGGGCGAGACCGCTTGCAAGGCTCTGGGGGCCGAACTGGCGTAACGGCACCCGGTGCCTCTAGCAAACAAGGCCCGCCTCAAAGCGCATCCCCATCCCTACAAAAGAGCGGGGCTGGATTCACGTCCAGCCCCGCTCTTTATAACGACAGTTATGTCAACCGGCTACGAGATATTGCCCAAGAACGCCTTGGTGCGCTCGCTCTTGGGATGGTCGAAGACCTCGCTCGGCGTGCCCTCCTCCACGATGACGCCACCGTCCATAAAGACGACGCGGTCGGCGACATCGCGGGCAAAGCCCATCTCGTGCGTCACGACGATCATGGTCATACCGTCGCGCGCCAGGTCGCGCATGACGCCCAGAACGTCGCGAACCAGCTCGGGGTCGAGCGCCGACGTGGCCTCGTCAAAGAGCATCACGTGCGGATTCATCGACAGGGCGCGGGCGATGGCCACGCGTTGCTGCTGGCCGCCCGAAAGCTGACTCGGCATAAAGTCGATGCGCTCGGCAAGACCGACCTTGGTCAGCTCCTCGACGGCGATCTTCTCGGCCTCTTCCTTGCTGCGCTTGAGCACCTTTTGCTGCGCGAGCATGACGTTCTTTTTGACCGACAGGTGCGGGAACAAGTTGAATTGCTGAAACACCATGCCCAGATGCGTGCGCACCTTGTTAAGGTCGACGCCCTTAGCGCACACATCCACGCCCTCAACGACAATCGAACCGCTCGTGGGGTGCTCCAGACGATTGATGCAGCGAAGCATCGTCGACTTGCCCGAGCCCGAGGGGCCCAAAACGACGACGACCTCGCCCTTATGCACGTCCAGATCGATATCGCGCAGGACCACGTTATCGCCAAAGGCCTTCTGGAGGTTCTTGATGCTGACGACGACCTCGTTCGAGTTATTGGTTTCGCTCATGATAGGACCTCCTTACAGACCGGCGATGTGATCGGCGGGCGTCGCGACAACCTGTCCGGCGCTCTTGGTGGGACGCTTCTTCTTGGTTTCGGCCGTCCCCAGAAGCCTCGCCTCCAGACCGCTCACCAAACGAGCAAGCGGCAGGGTAATGACCAGATAGAACAAGGCAGCAACCACATACGGCGTAATGGAACCCGTCGTGGCCACGATGGTACGGGCGTTCATGACGATCTCGACCACGCCCACGGCGGCGAGCAGCGAGGTGTCCTTGTAGAGCAGGATGAACTCACTGGTCAGCGTAGGCAGGACATTGCGGAACGTCTGCGGAATCATGACGTAGAGCAGCGTCTGGAAGGCGTTCATGCCCAGCGAGCGGGCAGCCTCATTTTGGCCCTTAGGAATCGACTGGATACCGGCACGGAAGATCTCGCACAGGTAGGCGGACGAATTCATGGCCATGACGATAACGCCCAGCACGTAGTCGTCAACCTTAACGCCGGCCAGCGGCAAGCCGAAGAACGCGATGTAGATCTGCAGGAACGCCGGCGTGCCGCGGATGATATTCACATAGATGCCGGCGAGACAGCGCAGAATGCGCGACTTGGAGATGCGCATAAGCGACAGGGCAAAACCGAAGGGAATTGCCAGCGGAAAGGCCACGAGCACGATCGAGAGCGACATAAGGAAGCCCTTGAAGACGATCGGAAGGCTCTGGACCAAAATGACCGGGTTCAGGAACAGGCGCAGGAACATATTGGAGTTCCACGCCTCGACCCACGGCTGCTCTTTAAGGTCGGCCAAGAAGTTATCGAAGGCCGTCACGCCCTTGATCTCTACCGAGGGCATCTTGGAAATCTTCTTGGTCGTGCCGTCGGTCAAGGTGTAGGTGCCGCTAAAGGTCTCGTCGCCGCCCTCGACGGGGAAGGTCACGCCATAGACCTCAGCACGGAAAAAACCGCCGGCAGGTACCGTCTCGCCAAAATCGATCTTGAGCGTCTGGCCATCGGCCTTGCACGTTGGGTTCATGGGCGTGCGATCCATGAGGTCCTCGCCCGAGAGCATCGTCAGGCGCGTGTCATCAGCACCAAACGTCGTGCCGTCGACAAACGTCAGTGAAAGGCCGCTCAGTTCCTCGTCGGCATCGGCCTGGACCTCCCAGGTGATGCGGGTCTCGGTGCCGCCGACCACGTCGCTTCCCGAACCGGTATTGGGGCGCGCGGTGATCTTCACGGTCTCGAGCGCCTGGGCGGTCGAAGGCACGCATGCCCCCGCACACACCAGGGCGAGCGCCACAACCAGGGCACAGGCTAGCTTTTGGAGCATCGAGGGCAGCGGATGGCTTTTGCCCATGGCTCCTTGGTTCAATCGAGACAAGGTGGCTCCTAACGTTTAAGTTGCCGACAAAACGGGGCGGAACGACGCCCATTCAAGAAACGCAAAGGCCCTCTCCGCCAAAACGGAAAGGGCCCGCGTGCAATCAAGTAGCTATTTTACTTGATGTTGTACTTAGCCATGAGGGCGTCAACGGTACCGTCATCGGTCAGGTCCTTGATGGCCTGGTTGATGTCGTCCTTGA
>CAKUHK010000089.1:0-7957 GCA_934655965.1 uncultured Collinsella sp. | reverse complement strand
GTGGCATCGGCTTCCACTATGAGCGTATGACGAAACGCGGCACAGGCGAAGTGACCCGTGGCCCAAATAACGCCCCGTTAGACCCCCTTTCAGGCCAAAAGGGCCGTGGTTCGCATACCCTCGGCCCATAAAACGAGACGTCTGTCCCAATGTTCGATTTGAACCAACAGCCGCAAACAAGATAGGGCGCCTTCAGCCGCTTTCAAACTTACTCGGAAAGAACCGACTCGGTTTTGCCCGAGTAAACGCCATTCCATCAAATTGCGAACGATTGTTCGATGGATTTCGTGTTGGGTGGAATCGTCTGTGGGCTGGGCTATGCTACCTTGACTATCTATACGACTTAAATGCACAAGAGGAAGCACCAAGAGAGCGAGCATGGCAAAAAACACCGCAAACTATGGTAACGACAGTATTCGTCAGCTCAAGGACGAGGAGCGCGTACGCCTACGCCCCGCCGTCATCTTTGGCTCGGACGGGCTCGATGGCTGTGCGCATGCCGCCTTCGAAATCCTGTCCAACGCCGTTGACGAGGCGCGCCAGGGCTACGGCAAGCTCATCACCCTTACCGCCTTTCGCGATGGCTCTATCCAGGTAGAGGACAACGGCCGCGGCTGCCCGCTCGACTGGAACCCTTCCGAGAAGCGCTTTAACTGGGAGCTCGTTTTCTGCGAGCTCTACGCCGGCGGCAAGTACAACAACAACCAGGGTGGCGACTACGACTTCTCGCTCGGCACCAACGGTCTGGGCTCCTGCGCGACCCAGTACGCTTCCGAGTACATGGATGTCACGGTTTGGCGCGACGGCAACAAATACTCCCTGCACTTTAAGAAGGGCAAAGTCGTCGGCGCCAAGAAGAAGGCACTCGAGATTGAGCCCAGCGACGAGAACCGCACCGGCACCACCATCAAGTGGCGCCCCGATCTTGAGGTCTTTACCTCCATCAGCATTTCCCACGATTGGTATCGCGAGACCATGCGCCGCCAGGCCGTGGTCAACGCCAACGTGACCTTCCGCCTGCGTATTGAGGGCGACGACGGCGAATTTACCGAAGAGGATTTTTGCTATCCCAAGGGCATTGAGGACTACGTGCTCGAGAAGGTCGGTACCGACTACCTCACCGAGCCTTTCTTTATCGAGGCCGACCGTCGCGGTCGCGACCGCGAGGACCTGCCCGACTACAACGTAAAGATCACCGCGTGCATGTGCTTCTCGCGCACTTTCATGATGCAGGAGTACTACCACAACTCATCATGGCTCGAGAACGGCGGCTCGCCCGAGAAGGCCGCCCGCAGCGCTCTGACCAGCGCCATCGACGCTTACATCAAGCAACAGGGTAAGTACAACAAAAACGAGAGCGGCATTAAGTGGCAGGACGTCCAGGACTGCCTGGTGCTGGTAACCAACTGCTTCTCCACCCAAACGTCTTACGAAAACCAGACTAAGAAGGCCATCAATAACCGCTTTATCCAGCAGGCCATGACCGCCTTCTTTAAGGAGCGCCTCTCGACCTACTTAATCGAGAACAAAGACGCCGCCAATAAGATTCTGGAGCAGGTGCTCATCAACAAGCGCTCGCGCGAGAACGCCGAGAAGACCCGCCAGAGCATCAAGACCAACCTGCAGCAGAAGACCGACATGGCCAACCGCGTGCAGAAATTCATCGACTGCCGCTCCAAGGACAAGAGCCGCCGCGAGATCTACATCGTAGAGGGCGACTCGGCAGCAGGCGCCATTCGCACCTCGCGCGATGCCGAGTTCCAGGGTGTTATGCCCGTCCGCGGTAAGATCCTCAACTGCCTGAAGGAGGACTACCCGCGCATCTTTAAGTCCGACATCATCATGGACCTCATGCGCGTGCTGGGCTGCGGTGTGGAGATCAAGGACAAGCGCATCAAGAATCTGGGCGCCTTTGACCTGGACAACCTCAACTGGAACAAGGTCATCATCTGTACGGACGCCGACGTCGACGGTTATCACATCCGCACGCTCGTGCTCACCATGCTCTATCGCCTGGTGCCCACGCTCATCGACGAGGGTTACGTGTATATCGCCGAGTCGCCGCTCTACGAGATCAACTGCAAAGAGAAAACCTACTTTGCTTACACCGAGCTCGAGAAGAACGGCATCCTCAAGGAGATCGGCGACCAGAAGTGCTCGATCAACCGCTCCAAGGGTCTTGGTGAGAACGATCCGGACATGATGTGGCTCACCACTATGAACCCCGAGACGCGTCGCCTGATCAAGGTGGAGCCCGAGGACGTCACCAAGATGGAAACCATGTTCAACCTTTTGCTGGGTAACGACGAGGCTGGCCGCAAGCGCCATATCTCCGAGCACGGCAAGGAATACCTGGACCAGCTGGACCTGCAGTAGCAGCAAATCGATAACGACGGCCCATAAGAAGTTCAAGAGGAAATCGTGGCAAAGAAGAAGACGAAGAACCAGCCAAAGAAAAAGCAGGTTAACGCCGAGAACGTCATCGGCCTGCACTCCGAGGTCACCGACCAGCCGATCACGCAGACGCTCGAGGTCAACTACATGCCCTACGCCATGAGCGTCAACGTCTCGCGTGCGTTCCCCGAGATCGACGGCTTTAAGCCCTCACACCGCAAGCTGCTCTATACCATGTACAAGATGGGTCTGCTCAAAGGCGAGCGCCAGAAGAGCGCCAACATCGTGGGCCAGACCATGAAGCTCAACCCGCACGGCGACGCCGCTATCTACGAGACGATGGTGCGCCTGGCCACCGGCAACGAGGCGCTGCTCGCCCCCTTCGTGGAGTCGAAGGGCAACTTTGGCAAGTACTATTCGGGCGACCTAAGCTACGCTGCCTCGCGTTACACCGAGGCCAAGCTCTCCCCCATCAGTGCCGAGATCTTCAAGGACATCGACAAGGACCCGGTCGACTTTGTCGACAGCTACGACGGCGCCATGAAGGAGCCGCGTCTGCTGCCCACCACGTTCCCCAACATCCTCGTCTCGGCCAACAAGGGCATCGGCGTCGCCATGGCGTCCGACATTTGCGGCTTCAACCTTAACGAGGTCTGCACCGCCACGATGCACTACCTGCAGGATCCCGACTGTGACCTGCTCGAGTACATGCCCATGCCCGACTTCTCGACCGGCGGCGAGATCATCTACCGCCGCGAGGAGATGGAGAAGATCATCGAGACAGGTCTGGGCAGTTTCCAGATTCGCTCCCGCTGGCGTTGGATTCCCGAAGAGCGCATCATCGAGGTCTACGAGATCCCCTACACTACCAAGACCGATGTCATCATCGAGCGCATCGTCAAGCTCTCCAAAGAGGGCAAGGTCAAAGAGATCGCCGACATCCGCGACGAGACCGACCTTTCGGGTCTGCGCATCGCCATCGACCTTAAGCGCGGTGTCGACCCCGACAAGCTCATGGCCAAGCTCTATCGCTCGACCACGCTGCAGGATTCGTTCTCGTGCAACTTCAACGTGCTGGTCGACGGCTACCCCCGCGTTATGGGCGTTCGCCAGATCCTGCACGAGTGGGTTGCGTGGCGCATTCAGTCCACGCGTCGCCGCATTAACTTTGACCTGGGCAAAAAGTCCGAGCGTCTGCACCTGCTGCACGGCCTCGAGGCAATCCTGCTCGACATCGACAAAGCCATCGCCATCATCCGCGGCACCAAGCTCGAAGCAGAGGTCGTACCCAACCTTATGCGCGGCTTCGACATCGACGAGACCCAGGCCGAGTTTGTTGCCGAGCTCAAGCTCCGCAACATCAACGAGGAGTACATTCTCAACCGCACCAAGGACATCGCCAAGCTCGAAGGTGAGATCGCCGAGCTTGAGGAGATCCTCTCCAGCGAGAAGAACATCAAGAAGGTCATCAGCGACGAGCTGGCCGCCGTCAACAAGAAGTACGTGATGCCGCGCCGCACGGGCAGGATCGAGCCCCATGAGGTTATCGAAGTGAGTCTGGAGCCCGAGGTCGAGGAGTACCCGGTGACCATCATGCTCTCGCGCGACGGCTACCTCAAGAAGATGACGGACCGTGTGCTCAAGAAGGCTGCCACGCTCAAGTACAAGGACGGCGACAAGCCCTTTATCGAGTTCCCGTCCTCCAACACGCACGAACTGCTCGTGTTTACCAACAAGAGCCAGGTGTACAAGTGCAAGGTCGCGGCATTTGAGGACACCAAGTCGGCCCAGCTGGGCTCGTACCTGCCCACCGACCTCGAGATGGAACCCGATGAGAGCGTCATCTGGGTTATTGACCCCGAGGACTACAAGGCCGACGTGCTGTTTGTCTTTGAGAACGGTCGCGTGGTGCGCGTCGCACTTGCCGGATACGTCACCAAGACCAACCGCAAACGCCTCAAGAACGCCATCTACGGCGGCAGCAAACTGCTGTATGCCCAGGTGCTCAAGGACGATCGCGACATCGCGTTGGTCTCGAGCGACTACCGCCTGATGAACTTCAACACGTCGCTGCTCAAGACCAAGACAACCACCAACACGCAGGGCGTCCAGGCCTTTACCGCCAAGAAGGGCCGCTCGGTCACCACGGTGGGCACAACCGAGGAGATCCTTGGCGCCGGCGTCTCGGCCGAGAAGTTCACCGCACAGAGCCTGCCCTCCGCCGGTGCCCTCATGAAAGAAAACGACATGCCGAGCTTGTTTGACTAGGACAGCGGCAGTCGATTCGCCATAAACTCGCATGACGACGAGGCCCGGAGCGCAGCAATCCTGCGCTCCGGGCCTCTTGCGTTATAGGAGCTCTCCCTTATAGACAAAATGCCGCATAAAGCGGAACAGACATAAGCCCATCATTCATTCCAAAGGGCTTAGTCGAAAGCCTGATAAGGCGCACGCCCGGATGGGTCTTTTTAAGTGAGGACAGGCTGCGAGATCTCGTGTTCTCCCCCGCCTTGACTTCAATCGCAGACAGGCATCCCTGTTTCTCTACTACAAAGTCGATTTCCGCACGATTATCTCGCGCCCAATAATGCAGCGGATAACCCATGGCTGAAAGCTGTTGGGCAACGTAGTTTTCGGTAAGCGCGCCCATGAACGTGCCGCCGATACCGGCGAGAATATCGGCTCGTTGAGCACCGGCCTTGGAGACGAGCAGCCCGGTATCCGCCTGATAGATCTTAAAGGACGAGGGGTTGACGAATGCCTCCAGGGGACTTTCAATCTGCCCAACCAGGCTGCAACGCTTCACGGTGCCTGACAATACAAGCCAATCGAGAGCATCTCCAAAAAGAGATGCATTACCTCCCGCTCGCACCACCTTGTACTGAAATTTACGGTTCTCTTTGGCAAGCTGCTGTGGAATAGAATCGAAACATGCACGCGTCTTTGCACTCAAACGCTCATCAGCATATTTATTGGTGTCAGCAGAATATCCGTCGAGGATTATTCGATGCTTTTCGGCGACATCGATGACCGACTGAACTTCAGCATACGTTTGGACCGCCTCGGGCATCCCGCCAACAACAAGATACTGTCGATAGAGCCCCAGCGCTTTGTCGTGAAGGCTCGGAGCAAGAGGGTCCATCGATTCGAATGACGAACGAATCTCGTCTGCCAACCGGTCGTGCCCCATCGCCCAAAGAAACTCTTCGAAATCAAGCGGAGCCATCTCAATCAAATCGGTCTTTCCAACCGGAAACGAATACGACTGATGATTAATGGCAACTCCAAGGAGCGATCCGGCAGCCGCGACATAATACTCGGGTGCATCTTCGCAAAAGTACTTAAGGGAAGATAGTGCTTCCTCGCACGCTTGGATCTCGTCGATGAACAGCAGAGTCTTACCTGGGACGACGCGCTGTCCCGTACGAGCTTCAATCGCACGCACGATCGAATGGGGATCGAGACCGCCCGAAAAGTCTGCCCGAGCCGACCGATCGTTCTCAAGATTAATGTAGACAACCGATTCGAATAGATCTTGCGCGTACGTCCTGAGTAGATAGGTCTTGCCGCACTGGCGTACGCCCTTGACTAACAGAGGCTTCCTATCAGCCTTGTCTCGCCATTCCCTAAGGAGCCTGTCTGCTTTACGGCGCATGAGCGTCCTTTCCTTATGAACTTCTGTTTGACAATATTTTAACGCAGATTAATTCTATTTTGATTATTTTTCTGCGTTAAAAAATCACTCCAGACGATCCAACGCAAGTACCGACGTTTTTCCCAAAAAGCACCCCCGAATGAATGGCGGAACGGGAGAGATGCTTACCGTGGTTGTGGAAAGGTAGCCATTACAAGCAGGCCGTCTCAAAGCTCAAATGATTGCGATTGCTTCACAACCCGCAGAGCGAGATCCGTTCCTGCTCCGACGAGCCTACTCGCCGAGAAGCTTCTTCCCGACAGCGATGAGTTTCTTTCCAACGGCTGCCTTCACGCCATCGACGCCCCGCGAGACCGACGAGGCGGCCTGTGTTAAATCGACATCGCGCTCTGCCCCATCACAAGCTGCATCGGCACCGTTTTCCGACCGCATTTTTGGCCGCCATAGCTCCGATTCGGCAGGGCCCAGTCTCCGCTCGATCTCGAGCAAGATTTCATCGGGAGGGCAATAAGAATAGAGGCCCCGCCGCTGCGGCTTATACGGCCTCTCGGCATAGAGGGAAACGGCCTCCCACTCCCGATCCGACAGCTCTTTGGGGCCCTTAAAAGCGTAGGGATCGCTCAGGGGACTGCTATACCAATTAGCGAGCGGAATGGGCCTCCCCTCGTCCAGCGCACGGCGACGAACCTTGAGCCAGCGCTCGAGAAGTTCGATTGTCGCCCGGATCTCGGAGCGCGTCTCATCGTCAAACTCGATTATGTCGGCAATGTCATCCCAACCATAGTGATCATTGACGAGCATCTCCTGCGTCTCTTCATTGGGGATGAACGGCACACCGAATTTGTCGCAGAAGCAATCCAAAAGGCCTGCCACGTAGTGCTCGTCGGAACGGCTCTTCTCGTCAAGCTCAATCGCCTTGAGCAGCTCGAGGTTTTCCACGCATCCTTGATACCACTCCTCGCTATCAAGCGAGAACTCATTCTTCCATACTCGAGACGCATCGAAGCCCATAACGTACCCGCCATCGTAATCGTCGTGGCGGACCATGCCGAATGTGAGCACCTCGGGCCTCGTCGGCTCGTCGGGGGCCGACGCGTCGCGAAAGCCAAAAGCCCGGTATACAATGGGATAGGACCAGTCATCGATAGGAAAAAAGTCCGACGGCTCGACCATAAAGTCGTCGCCCAGGCGCAGCTTCTCACCATTGCGATCATAGATGAACGAGGCGTCAATAGGGGCAAACGGGTCCGGCTTGGGGTTTCCCGTCCACCAGATCGGGTCCCACTCCCCACCGTACTCGACGGCGTCGTTTTCCAGCGCTCGTATAAAGGGCTCGATGCGCTCCAGCGGCCACATGGGCTCAGCAGCGCCGAGATCATCGCCTCTTTCGGCCGCGTCCTCTTTGGCGCCCTCGGCGACCTCGGCATCTTCAATCATGGCGGACTCCCTTCGCAGGCGTTCGTGAATGAAAACAGTTTAGCGCTACCTCGAATCGGGCGACCCCTCCGCCGCAAAGCTCGACTGGGTCAAGCCTGCCGAAATGAGAGTGGATTATCTCCCACTTTGAGCCTTATCTGGGACTCAAAGCGGGAGATAATCCACTCTCGTTCATCAGACGTCCGAAAATCCACGCTCGTGTGTCCATATTTCCACGCTCATGCTGCGCGTTCGCGAAACACGCGGGTGTTGATTGGGATTGATACGAATCACGACATGAAGCCGTAAGGGTTGCCCAGAGGCTGCAAAAAGAAAAGCCCCCGACCCGTTTTCGCAGGTCAGGGACTTGGAATCGCCTAGTATGGACTACTCCCACTCGATGGCGTCGGTTCTTCCGTCCCGTCACTCCAGTTACACCCAGTTTTCGGCATCGACACGGAACGCGTGCCGCCGAATGACGCGATGTCGCGT
>CAKUHK010000088.1:0-8253 GCA_934655965.1 uncultured Collinsella sp. | reverse complement strand
CCGCGGACGCTGCCGACGAGAATCTCATGCCCGAGCCGCAGGACGAGGACGACGACGTCGATACCGACGAGGACGACCACGCATCCAAGCACAAGAAGACGATGATCGCTGCCTTTGTGGTCGCCGTCGTGATCGCTGCTGTGGTCGGCTTCTTTATCGGCAACGGTGGTTTTGGCGGCAAGGGCATTGGCTCCTCGACCCTGACCGAGGACCAGCTCGACTCTACCGTGGCAAGCTACAGCTACAACGGCAAGAAGAGCGATATCACCGCGCGCGAGGCCATCGAGAGCCAGTACAGCCTCGATACCGTCAAGGATAGCGATGGCAACTACGCCGCCCCGTCTGCCGACGTTATCCTGTCCTACGTGCGCAATCAGATTCTGCTCGACGCTGCTGAGGACGAGGGCATTACCGTTTCCTCCAAGGAGATGAAGAAGTACGCCGAGGATTCCATCGGCACTTCGGACTACGACACCATGGCCACGCAGTATGGCGTGTCCAAGGACCAGGCCAAGCAGATTGTCCGCCAGTCCGCGACGCTGCAGAAGCTCTATAAGAAGAAGGTTGGCGACAGCTCCGCGAGCATGCCGACCGCTCCGACTGAGCCTTCCGACGGCAACGAGGAGACCGCAAGCAAGGATTATGCCGACTACATCATCAACCTTGCCGGCGACGAGTGGGATAGCTCAAAGGGCACCTGGAAGGACGGGGGCAGCACCTACGCCAAGGCCTTTGCCGACGATACTTTTACCGCCGATAGCGCCACCTACAAGCAGGCCATGACCGCCTACTACACCGCCTATCAGCAGTATTCCTCCCAGGCCTCGAGCGCCAGCTCCAAGTGGACCGAGTACGCCAACGGCCTGTACGCCAAGGCAAACATCAGCATCTACGGCCTGTTTGCGTAAGGGTTGCCCGAGCCGCCGAGCGCGTAGCCGAAATATCTGAATAAGCCCGCTAGAACGGATGTTGTTCTAGCGGGCTATTTGCGTTTAGGCGCTGGCGGCTTAATTATGGCTATTCATCCTTAAGCCCAAAGAGGCTATCGGCTTCATCGTCAGGTATATATTCCAGTACATCGCCCGGCTGGCAGTCGAGTGCTCGGCATATCGCGTCTAGAGTTGAAAAACGCACGGCAGATACCTTGCCCGTTTTGATACGCGACATATTGACTTGGGAGATACCTACGCGTTCAGCAAGCTCCTTGGACGAAATCTTACGCTCGGCGAGCATGCGATCGAGTCGCAGAATAATCATGGATCCCCCTAGAGCAGCTCGTCATCTTGCTTTTGCAGGATACACCCGTAGCGGAAAACGATGGCGACTAGGCTTATGATCAGACCTGCAAAGAGCATGGAAGGTTCGAATAGCTGTCCAGCGAAGGCATCTGTAAAGCGCCCGCCAAATCCGGCAAGAATCGATCCCGTGACCATGGCACCAAAAGGCCTCACGACGGCACCACCAATAAAGAACAGGCGTCCTGCTTGACGGAGGATGCAGATGCATTCAAGTTCAAAGGGCCTGCCTGTCTTTTCGATACTGGAGAAAAGTCTACAAACGCTTAGTGCGATAGCGAACGCGAGGCACGCCATCAAGAGACTGCCCATGGCCGTGTGGCCATCGCCTGCAACGAGCATAAGCGGAGACTGCGCATCGGAGCCGACGAGAGCGAGGCACGGCCCTTCGCCGCTCTCGAGATCTATGGATTGAAGGCGCAGTCCCTGGAAAAGACTGGGCTTTATAATTAGAAGATAGATTGCCGCGACCGAAAAGGTCCCCAGAGCAATCAGCGCGGCAATGCCGGCTGAGACCCATTTGCACATACGTGCGAGTTTCTTCAGCTCGGTTATTGTCTGTTCACGACTGATGGCTTCATTCGATTCAAATTTGTTGCCGCGAATCATGGTCCCTCCAATCATTATTTCTTCTGATACTTGTATCTTACAATAAAAATAATGATAAACGATAAATAGTTACGAAAATCGAGAAGGCAATAGTTGGTTCATGAAACCAGAGGCAATGATCTTGTTTTGAGTACCGGTGCCAGACGCATGGGATATAGGCTAAATGTTGAGATATCTCTCGAACACGCAAGTGCTTCACCGCGTTTCCCCAATTCATATGGGAAAACGGCTGAAAACGATTGCAAATGACCGGTGAACGGTCAAAAACTACCGTTCACCGATAATTTCAAAAGTGGTTCAAACTGGTATTAAGTCAAAAAGACCAATTCACAAATCTTCATAATGACCTGCAATTTTTCTACACGCTATTTTTAGCCGCCCTGCGTTGTTTAGACGCAAAGAAAGTTCCGATCTTTCGCCCAATCATTTCGAAACGGTTTCAAAACCGCAGGTAGAAGTGTTAACGAGCGGTAAACGGTCGATTTTTTGCCGTGAGCGGTGCAAAAACGTTTTACTGTATGAATCAACGAAAGCGACCTCTTCTGTGGTGATATAGTGACAACAACACGTCACGTGGTTACTACCAGTTGAGAGACCACTGGTCTTCAAAGAACGCTTTCTAAGAAGCTTTAAGGGCATCCGCCCGCTGGCTTCCGAAAACCATCGAACTCAGATCGTACACACCTTCGGAAGGGAAATTTGAATGGTTGGCTTTATTCTTACCGGTCATGGACAGTTCGCACCCGGCCTTGCAAGCGCTATCGCTATGGTCGCTGGCGACCAGCCCGCTTTTACCGTCGTTCCTTTCGAGGGCGACCAGGCTGCCTCCTACGGTGAGGATCTCCGCGCTGCCATCACCGCTATGCGCGAGGAGTGCGATGGCGTGCTCGTCTTTACCGACCTGCTTGGCGGTACCCCCTTCAATCAGTCGATGATGATCGCCCAGGATGTCGATAACGTCGAGATCCTGACCGGCACCAACCTTCCCATGGTTATTGAGCTCCTGTTCCTCCGCGGCAACGCCACGCTCGCCGAGCTTGGCGAGCAGGCCGTGACCGTTGGCCAGACGGGCATCACCGCCCAGACGGTCGCCTCTGTCGCTGGTGCCGAGGAAGAGGATATCTTCGGCGACGAGGACGGCATCTAATGGCCGATTTCGGAGCCAGCGTACTGAGCTCCTCGGTCGCTCTTTTGGGTCTGCTCGTCATCATGGGTGTTATTTACACCATCTGGTCTCAGATCAACATGAAGAAGAAACAGAAGTACTTCAAAGAGCTGCACACCGAGCTCAAGCCGGGTCAGGAGGTCCTTTTCGCCGGCGGTATCTTCGGAACCGTCAAGGGCATCGAAGGCGAGAAGGTCCAGATCAAAGTCCGATCCGGTGCCGTCGTAGATGTTTCGCGTTACGCGATTCAGGAGATCAAGTAACTGTCGTCAGCAATCAACGAAAGGAAGCTGATCAACATGGCAGAACCCAACATTCTTCTTACCCGCATCGATAACCGACTGGTTCATGGTCAGGTTGCAACCCAGTGGAACTCCACCCTGGGCTCCAACCTCATCCTCGTCGCCAACGACGACGTGTCGACCAACACCATGCGCCAGAACCTCATGAAGATGGCCGCTCCCACCGGCGTCGCTACGCGTTTCTTCTCCCTGCAGAAGACCATCGACGTCATTGGTAAGGCGAGCCCGCGCCAGAAGATCTTCATCGTGGCCGAAACACCGGAAGACGTGCTTACGCTCGTCAAGGGCGGTGTGCCTATAAAGAAGGTAAACATCGGCAACATGCACATGTCGGAAGGAAAGCGCCAAGTCGCCACCTCCGTCGCAGTTAACGACGAGGATGTCGCTGCGTTTAAAGAGCTGCAGGAATTGGGGGTGGAGTTGGAGATCAGGCGCGTTCCGAGCACGCCTGTTGAGGACACGAGCAAGCTCTTCTCGTAATCCTCGTGATCCACGTTGTCAGGAGTGAAACCCTGACATTCTGTACGTGAAATCCAAAGTGCGTACATACATTTTGAAAGGAGGAGCAAGATGGAATACTCGATCATCCAGGTCGCTCTGGTCTTCGTCGTCACGTTCATCGCGGCAATCGACCAGTTCAACTTCCTCGAGTCTCTCTATCAGCCCATCGTCACCGGCGCCGTCATCGGTCTTATCCTTGGCGACCTCAACACCGGTCTTCTCGTGGGTGGTACCTATCAGCTCATGACGATCGGCAACATGCCGATCGGAGGCGCTCAGCCGCCTAACGCCGTTATCGGCGGTATCATGGCAGCCATTCTCGCAATCGCCACGGGCCTCGAGCCCAACGCGGCTGTCGGCCTTGCCATTCCGTTCGCCCTGCTTGGTCAGCTCGGCGTTACCCTCGTCTTCACCCTTATGTCGCCGCTTATGTCCTCTGCGGACAACATGGCTCACAACGCTGACACCAAGGGTATCGAGCGTCTGAACTACTTCGCCATGGCTCTGCTCGGCCTGATCTTCGCTGTCGTCGTCACCCTGTTCTTCATCGCTGGCGCCACCATCGGTCAGACCATCGCTTCCGCCATTCCGACCTGGCTGCAGACCGGTCTCTCCGCTGCAGGCGGCATGATGCGCTTCGTCGGTTTCGCCGTCCTGCTCAAGGTTATGATGAACCGCGATATGTGGGGCTTCTTCCTCATGGGCTTCGGCCTCGCGCTCATCACCGTTGCCAACGATTCTCTGGCAACCCCTGCCCTGCTCATCCTCGCTCTCATCGGCTTCGGCATCGCTTTCTGGGACTTCCAGCAGCAGACCGAGCTGAAGGGTGCAGCTGTTTCTGACGGAGGTGACTTCGAAGATGGCATCTAATGAGTATGTGATCCCGGAGCACTACGAGGATCTCACTCCTGCTCCGCAGCTCGACCAGAAGACCCTCAACAAGATGGCTTGGCGCTCCTGCTTCCTGCAGGCATCGTTCAACTACGAGCGCATGCAGGCCGCTGGCTGGCTCTACTCCATCATCCCCGGTCTGGAGAAGATCCACACCAACAAGAACGACCTCGCGGCTTCCATGAGCCACAACCTGGAGTTCTTCAACACCCACCCGTTCCTCGTCACCTTTGTTATGGGTATCGTGCTTTCGCTCGAGCAGAACAAGGTTGACATCCCCACGATCCGCGCCGTCCGCGTTGCCGCAATGGGCCCGCTCGGTGGCATCGGTGACGCCCTGTTCTGGCTGACGCTCGTGCCTATCACGGCCGGCATCACCTCCAACATGGCCATCAACGGCAACGCCGCTGCGCCGATCATCTTCCTGGTGATCTTCAACGCCGTCCAGTTCGCTCTGCGCTTCTGGCTCATGAACTGGTCCTACAAGCTTGGCACCAGCGCTATTGACGCTCTGACCGCCAACATGCAGGCCTTCACCCGCGCCGCTTCCATCATGGGCGTCTTCGTCGTCGGTTGCCTGGTCGTCACCATGGGTGGCACCCAGATCAACCTCCAGATCCCCAACGGCACTACCCGCGGCCTGTCCGCCACTACCGTGATCGTCTCCGAGAAGGAGGCCGAGAACTTCACCGGTATGGAGGGCATCGATACCGAGACCGCTGAGGCCGGTACCATCGCCATGACCGATGAGGACGGCAACGCCCTCACCGCTTCCGATGCTGACGGCAACGCTGTCGAGTGCGGCGTCACCGATCTGGGCAACGGCATGGAGTCCGTCACCTACGGCACCGTTACCGAGGATCCGGTCAACTTCTCTGTTGCCGACACCCTCAACACCATCGTCCCGAAGCTCGTCCCGCTTATGCTTACGCTGCTGCTTTACTACATGTTCGCTAAGCACAGCTGGACCCCGACCAAGGGCATTCTCCTGCTCTTCGTCCTGGGCATCCTGGGCGCTGGCCCGCTTGGTCTCTGGCCGAGCATCTGGTAAGGCTCTAGCTTGAGGGGTGTGTCCCTACGCGGCTCACACCCCGACCCCTTAAGCCATGTGTATGTTAAAAGCCGCGTGCTCGAAAGAGCGCGCGGCTTTTGTTTTCTTGATGATTCGGGTGTGGCAGACAGATAATGCTAAACACCCAAGGTAGTAGCCGAGTTTGAGAAAATGGGAGGATAGGATGGCGATCGGAGCGCGTAAGCAACCGCTGTACGATCAGCTGGTCGATATTCTGACCGAAAAGATTGACCATGAATATCGCGCTGGTGACATGATTCCTTCCGAGCGTGAACTTTCGGAGCGCTATGGTCTCTCGCGCACTACGGTACGCCTGGCTCTGCAGGAACTGGAGCGTTTAGGACTGGTGGTTCGGCAGCACGGTCGCGGTACCTTTGTGACCGACCGTTCGGCAAAGGCAACCAATCTTATGCAGTCCTACAGCTTTACCGAGCAGATGCGCGCGATGGGGCGCGACCCCGAGACCACGATTCTCGAGTTTTGCGAGATGGAGGCCGATAAGAATCTGGCCGAGCATATGGGATTGCGTATCGGTGATCGCATTTTTAAGCTCAAGCGCCTTCGTTCTGCCGACAACATGCCCATGATGGTCGAACGCAGCTATCTACCGGTTCGTCAATTTATGTCCCTAAAGCGACCGCTGCTGGAGCGTAAGCCGCTTTACGATGTGATTGAGCAAGACTTTCAGCAAAAGATACGCGTGGCCGAAGAGGAGTTCTATGCGAGCATAGCCCGTCCCACCGATGCCCATCTTTTGGGAATTGTCGAGGGCTCGCCCGTGCTCGATTTGGTCAGGACTACGTATAACGAGTCAAACGAGGTTGTGGAGTATACGCTCTCGGTTGCTCGTGCCGATCAGTTTAAATACAAGGTTTACCACCAGCGTAGCGACTAATGTTCGCATTGTTTCCATATGATGATTCTTTGCATTTAACTGGTTACTACCAGATAACCAACCGAAGTGTATAATTGCACGTCAGAGGATTACTTCTAGAGAGAGGTATTAGAAATGTTCGAGAAGAGTGTCGAGGAGCTCACCGAGCTCGGCGCCCAGATCACCACGGCCGAGATTGCTCAGCAGCCCGAGCTTTGGCGTGATACGCTCAACATCTATCGCGAGAACAAGGAGGCCATCGAGGCCTTTCTGGCCGAGGCTCGCGCTATGGGCGAGGGCCGTCTGTCCGTTGTCTTCACCGGTGCCGGTACGTCCGACTATGTTGGCGATACCTGCGCCCCGTACCTGCGTCACGCTGGCAACACTGATCTCTACGACTTTAAGCCCATCGCCACGACTGATATCGTGAGCGCCCCGCGCGACTTCCTGCGCGCCGAGGATCCCACGCTCGTGGTTTCCTTTGCCCGCTCTGGCAACAGCCCCGAGAGCCTTGCTGCTGTCGCCGTTGCCAAGGAGCTCGTCCACAACGTCAAGTTCCTCAACATCACCTGCGCTCCCGAGGGCAAGCTCGCTGTCGAGTCCGCCGATGATCCCAATGCGCTGACGCTGCTCATCCCGCGCGCCAACGACAAGGGCTTTGCCATGACCGGCTCCTACACCTGCATGACCCTGCTCTCTACCCTCATCTTTGACGAGGCTTCCGACGAGCAGAAGGCCGAGTGGGTCGAGACCATCGCCAAGATGGGCGAGGAGGTCATCGCTCGCGAGTCCGAGGTTGCCGACTACCTCGCTGGCGACTTCAACCGCGTGACCTACCTGGGCTCCGGCTCCTTTGGCGGCCTTGCCCAGGAGAGCCAGCTCAAGATCCTCGAGCTCGCTCACGGTCTGGTTGCTACTTCCTACGACACCTCCATGGGCTATCGTCACGGACCTAAGTCCTTCGTCGACGATAAGACGCTCGTCTTCGTGTTCGTCAACAACGACGCCTACACCCGTCAGTACGATATCGACATCCTCAACGAGATCGGTGGCGACAAGATCGCTCAGCACACCGTTGCCGTTCAGCAGGATGGCGCTACCGTCTACGAGGGCGAGTCTTTCACCTTTAAGGGCTATGAGGCACTTCCCGAGGGCTACCTCGCCCTGCCGTTCGTGATGTTTGCCCAGGCCATCAGCCTGCTCAACTCCGTGCGCGTGGGCAACACGCCCGATACGCCGAGCCCCACCGGCACGGTCAACCGCGTGGTTAAGGGCGTGACGATTCACCCCTTCACCGCTTAATCGCGTCCCCCTGTAAGGGCGCCCGTCCGCTCATAACGGCGGGCGGGCGCTTTTTGTTTTACGTGAGCTGGGTATAAGCATCACCACAGTTAACTGCTTTAGAAGCAAGGAGTGCATATGAGCACGTACGCAATTAAGGCTGACAAGTTCTTCTTGCCGGCAGGCCCGCAGCTGGGCGGCTATCTCATGGTCGAGGACGGCGTCTTTGGCGCCTGGCAGGCCGATGAGCCCTCTTGCGAGAT
>CAKUHK010000087.1:0-8296 GCA_934655965.1 uncultured Collinsella sp. | reverse complement strand
CTGACCTTCTGGTCGCGCCCTTGAAGTTGAACGTCAGATTGTCCAAATGCGGCCCGCGCAGCGTCGAGCCGTTACGCGGTTTGGTAAAACCGCGTAACCCTACAGCTCCGTAACTTCCACGCTGTTGTAGACCTCGTCCCAGCGGTCCATGACCAGGTGGCCGGTCTTGGGATCCATGGCGTTGAGCTTGCCGCAGGTATTGGCGGTCTTGAGCACCGTAACGTCATCGGCGCCGGCAGCGATAGCGTGCGCAAAGCCGGCGATGGTCGAATCACCGGAACCCGTCGCATTCACGGCAGCAATAGCGGGCGTCTTGGCGCGGAATGCGCGACCCTCGTGGAAGCCCACCGAACCGGCGGCCCCCATCGACACGACAACCCAGGGGATACCGGCAAAGCGGCCGTCGGCGGCAAGCGCCTCGCGCAGGGCATCGACGTCGTCAGTCGTAAAGGACGTACCCAGCAGGCCGTTAATCTCGGTCAGGTTGGGCTTTACGAGCTCAGGCTTAGCGTCGGATTCCAGCGCGGCCTCCAGCGATGCGCCCGAAGTATCGAGCAGCACCTTGGCGCCCGCCTCCTCGGCAATCTTGACGAGCTCGGCATAGTAGCCGGCATCGACGCCGCGCGGCAGCGAGCCCGAAAGCGTCACGACGTCAGCCTGAGCCGCAAGCTCGGCGAACTTGGCCGTAAAGGCATCGAGCTCGGCGGGAGCGATCTGCGGGCCGCTCTCCAGCAGCTCGGTCTGATTGCCCTCGTGCAGGATGTTCAGGCAAATGCGCGTCTCGCCGGCGATGGGCACAAAGTCGTTCTTAACGCCGTCGGCATCCATAAGCTCGGCCATATAGGCACCCATGTGGCCGCCGAGCAGACCGGTTGCGAGCACGTCATCGCCCAGTTGCAGCAGCACACGGCTCACGTTGAGGCCCTTGCCACCAGCGGTCTTTTCGGGCGTCACACGGTTCACGTCGTCGATGATCAGCTTGTCGAGCTGATAGCGCGTATCAATCGACGGGTTCATGGTAACGGTCAGAATCATGTTGATCTCCTGTTTCCGGGGCACGACGTGTGCGTCCCCAAACATACGATAGCTCGTTAAAGAATCTCGATCTCAAAGCCACGGGTGACGGTCTCCCCCGGCTTGGCCACCAGGCAGCCACGCTTGTGCTCCAGGACATCGTCCTCATCGGAGCAGGTGGACAGGCCGCCCCACGGCTCAACCGCGACAAAATCGCCCTCGGGCTTGCTCCACACAATCAGGTACGGCATACCGGGGAATGTCAGGCGCACGCCCTTGTCCTCGGTCTTCTTGGTCAGCGTGACCACACGGCTCTCGAGCACATCAAAGATGGTCTCGGCAAAGTCGAAGAGCTCGTGGGTAAGCGGTAGGTCGTGGCCAACCATCGGGTTCTTACTACGATGCTCAACATCGATCAGGCCCGTCGAGGGAACGGCGGTGCAGAGCTCTGCCGCCTCACGCTGCTCAAATCGAAGCTCGTAATCGTCGTAGGACTCACCCTCGTCGAGCGGGCACTTAAAGCCGGGATGGCCGCCCACAAAGAACGGCATGTCCTCGGTTCCCGCGTTGGTCACCTCGTACGACACGGCTACCTTTGCCGCATCGATCGTGTAGCGTGCAACGATCTTAAACGGATACGGATACTGCTCGAGCAGCTCGGCGTGGTCGGCAGAGCTCAGGCTCAGCGCAACCATGCTGTCGCCCTGCTCCTCGAGCTTCCACTCCTGCTTGCGGGCGAAACCATGACGCGCGAGGTTGATCTCGTGGCCGGCGCGCGTCATAGCGCGGCCATCGCGCAGACCGCCGCAGATGGGAAAGCAGATCGGAGCCTGACCCGACCACACCGCCGGGTCGCCCTGCCACAAATACTCACGACCGTTAGCCGCAATAGAGGTAAACGATCCGCCTGCTGTGCTTAGAGCCACGCGAATAGAACCGTTATCAAGAACAAACTCCATAGGAGCCTTCCCTTTCTTACGCCAGCCCGTCGAGTCAATTGGGCTGATAGAAAACCGGCCCGCGCCCCCTCACAGAAACGCGAGCCGTCAACGGACTAGTTAATTACGCCGGATACCCGCTAATCGTGGTATTCGCCGCGGTCCCACTTCTCGAGGAACTCGTCAAAGAAGTGCGGGTCGGCCTGGGCCTCGGCGTCGGCCTTGTTGCAGGCGTCGATCTTGGCGATCAGGGCGTCGTGCTCGGGAGTCTGCTCGTAGGGCTCCTCCAGGAAGGCGAGCATGATGTCGGCCATCAGGAACTCACCGGTGATCTTGCCGCCAAAGCCCACGATGTTGGCATTGAGCTCACGACGGGCATACAGGGCAGAGGTCATGTCGCGGACCAGGGCGCAGCGGGCGCCGGGAACCTTGTTAACAGCGTTGGTGATGCCGATACCGGTGCCACACAGGGCCACGCCAAAGTCGGCCTTGCCGCTGGCAACGGCCTCGCCCACGGCCTTGCCGTAGATGGGATAGTGCGTGCGGCTGTGGCTGTAGGTGCCGCAATCGAGCACCTGGTAGCCGGCCTGCTCCAGGCGGTCGGCCAGATAGATCTTCTCGTCCGTAACGATATGGTCGCAACCGATTGCGATGGTCTTCTTCATCAGAACGTCCTTTCGTCTGAATTCACAAGTTGAGGTAGAAGTTCGAGTTCTCGGTGGCTCTCGTTAGGCCATCTTGTTGAGCATGTCGACACGGATCTGATGACGACCGCCGGCGTACTGAGCGCGCAGGAACTCGCGAGCGATCTTCTTGGCGACCTCGGTGCCCACGACGCCCGGGCCCATGGTGACCATGCGCGAACCGTTGTGCTCGCGGGTCATGTAGGCGGAACGCTCGTCGGAAATGTTGGCGACGACCATGCCCTTCATCTTGACGGCGGCCATATAGGAACCGACGCCGTACTTATCGAATGCGAAGCCCTGGGAATCCTTGTGCTCCAGCAGGTCCTTGGCAACGGCGGTCGCAGAGTCGACAAAGTCCGCGGCAGGGGTCTCGGAATAGTCGACGACCTCGTGACCATCGGCGATGAGCATCTCCTTGATGGACTCCTTCATCGACATACCGTCGGCATCGGAAGCGATTACAACCCTCATGACATCCTCCTTGAGAGATACGCAGGTGCGTAGTTTCTGTTTGGAAGTGTTGAATCGCGTTCAGGTCCGGGCATCTGAATGTGCGGTTCTTCACTGTTCATGTTTATTTGAACACATTCGAACAACGACTGCAACAACTATTTGTTTATCTTTGTTCTTTTTTGAACAATTACCGTTCACGGGTGTTTGCCGACCGTTTGGGCCTGACGGAGGCATGGACGGTCACGCGCTCAACAAAAAGGGCGACCGAGAACGCATCTCAGTCGCCCTTTCGGAGATATGGATCAGCAAAACGATCCTTTAGCTACTCAGTCTGCCCGCCCTTCTTAGCGTGCTTGGAGGGGGCGCTCAGAAAACGACCCGTCAGATAGTTCGTGGGACCGGAGATATCGATCCCCAGCAGCGTGTGTCCAAGCCACAGGAATGCAGCAAGCACCAGCAGCGGAATCACGCACGAAGTCACAATCATCACGATGACACCTTCGATGAGATCAGTCACCTGCTGCACGACCTCGTCGGTCATCGACTTGGCGCTATCGGTCACCGAAGTCAGCAAACTCGAAGCGCCTTCGGTCAGTTGCTCGAGCACGTTCTTGTCTGTTTTGCCTTCAGATTTCTTTTCGCTCTTTGACGAGCTCGCCTCAGCCGCGCTTGTCGCCTTTTGCTCGGCTTGCTCGATGCTCACCTGGTACGTCTCGTCGACCTTTTGCGACACCCACACGCTTGCGGGCACCAGCGCCATGCCGATCATAGCGACCACCAGCACGCGCGTTGCCACGCGGCGCAGGACGGCGCTGGTGCTCCAGCGTCCGTGAATGCCAAGCGACACCGCAAAGAGCACGAGCGAGAACGGGATCAGGATGCCCAGCCCGACCGACCACAATATAGTGAGCAGGTATTTCTCGAGGTACAGCACGGCAAGTACGATACCCAGGTTGCCCGAAAGCTGGGCGAGTTGCTCGGCGACCGGCGTTCCCGTGTCGCCCGGCAGCGCGGTGATGCCCGCAGACAGTGCCACGCACGACGTCGTAAGCGCCAACACGTTGCCCTTCTTTTGATCGATGACCTCGATAGTTGAGTCCCAGGTCTTGGTGTCGGCAAAATGCGGGCGCGCGACAAAGCCCGACAGAAGCGCCAGTACCACGAGCGCAACGATGAACCCGATCTGCAACTTTTTGTTTGCACATACGACATCGGACAGGCTGGGCTGTAGCTCGGTTACCGTCGTGCGCTCGGTTATCTGGACAGGACGCCCGTGAGCCATCTCGCGCGGGCCCCTCTTTTGAATCGATCCGTTGTCCGGCATTTGGATACCTCCTCATTCCGGCCTGTATTGCGGATGGAAGTATACCCACGAAGCAAAATATCCAACAGCGCCGAATAAGTTGCGGTGAAATAGGGACTGTTTTTGCTGTTAGAAGGCCCATTCAGTCCCTATTTCACCGCAACTTAGGCTGAGGGACAGAAAAGCCCTGCCGCGGGGCGACAGGGCTTTTGGAAGGGAACTTGGTTGTAAGAGTTCGTTAGGCGAGCTTGGCCTCGAGGGCAGCGATGCGCTTGTAGGCATCGATGGTAAAGCGGGTCTGCTTCTCCAGGATCATGGTCGTCATGAGGGTATCCTGAGCGTGGGCCATGATGAAGGTCATCTCCATCTCGCCGCCGCCGGCCTCCTGCGAAAGCAGCTTGGTCTGCGTGTCGTGAGCACCGATGAGCGCGTCGCTGGCATCCTTGTGCAGCTGCTCGGCCTTCTCAAAGTCACCCTCACGAGCAGCATCGAGTGCAGCGAGCAGGTCGGTCTGGGCGTCACCCGCGTATGCGACGATCTCGAATCCAACCATCGAGATTTCTTCTTTGGTTGCCATATTGCGTTCCTTTCACATATGAACCAATGGAGAGCATCGCGTCCGGGCATACGCGCTGCGTTGTGTATGCCAGAAACATTAACATTCAAACAAAAAAGAACAATCCAAAACGTAGTTTCAGGCTATGAACGGTCGATTTTCACCCGCGAACGGTTTTTAAACTAT
Source organism: uncultured Collinsella sp. (assembly GCA_934655965.1). GTDB lineage: Bacteria > Actinomycetota > Coriobacteriia > Coriobacteriales > Coriobacteriaceae > Collinsella. The sequence goes on along the minus strand of CAKUHK010000087.1, from coordinate 3,160 downwards.
TCTAAACAATATCGAACACATAAATCGACAACCAAACAGGTCCGCACCCTAGCGCAAATCGCGCACCGTATCGCCCTCGATGAGCACACCGGGGATCAGCATGTGTTCCACGCCCGGTGCGACGTCCTCGGCGCCGGCAATCTTGTCGACCGCCCACATGCCAACGCGCTTGTTATCAAAGCGCACCGTAGTCAGGCGGCGATCGGGCACGATATCGCCCAGGCTATCGTCAACGCCCACCACGCTCACGTCCTCGGGCACGCGCTTCCCGCGCGACTCGAGCCCGCGAATGCAGCCATAGGCCATGGCGTCGTTCGAGGCATAGATAGCCGTGCAGCTCGAATCGTCCGCCAGAGCCTGCCCGGCGGCATACCCACTCTGCGCAGTCCAGTCGCCACGAACAAGCCGCGGCGGCTCAATGCCATGCGCGCGCAGGGTCTCGCGCCAGCCTTCCTCACGTTGCATACCCGAAAGCGAGCGCTCGGGGCACGAGATAAAGTGCACCGTCTTGTGCCCTTGCTCCAACAGGTACTCGACCACCTGGCGCGAGCAATCGAACTGGTCATTATCGACCGTCGAGCACAGCGGATGCTCCAGCATGGTAACGAGCACCGTCTGCATACCGGGCAGCGGCTCAAAGGTGCCAAAGTCTGCCGGCATACGGTTCATGATCACAACCATACCGTCCACCGGAAGCGCGCTCATGCGCGACGACGCGCTCTCGAGGGTATAGGGATGTCCATCTACTTTAGTAAGAGTGATGGCATAGCCGTGTTTGTCGGCCGCGGCAGCAAAACCCTCCATGCGGTCGAGGTTTCCGGTACCGGTGATGTTGAACATGGCGACGCCGACGGTCTTGAACTTGCCGCGGCGCAGCGACCGGCCGGCAAAGTTGGGTCGATACCCGAGCTCGCGCATGGCGGCACGCACGCGCTCCTTGGTCTCGGGGCGCACGCTGGGCGAATCGTGCACGGTGCGCGAGACCGTCTGCTCCGAGACGCCCGCAAGGCGTGCCACGTCCTTAACGGATACCGATTTTTTAACAGCCGCCATAGGTCGATCTTTCTATGTCAACGATGCCATCACGAGCATCCCAACAGACAAAATGAACGCCTCCAAGTATATCCAACGCCTCCCCCGCCATACGCTCACCACCCAAAACCTACCGTTCACCGACAATCCTGCGTCCCCGAACGGCTTTTGTCGCTCAAATGTTAACGTTGCCATTGTGCAAACACAGAGCCACCGGGCGGCTCAAACGTTTACGCGCAAGGAATCGACGGTCCACAGGCACAGGGGCCACCGGTTCGCGTCTTTTTTTGTGTCACAAAATGGCAACGTCAACATTTTGGCAAACAAGGTCCAAACGTTACCATCGTTGCTAACCCACCGACTCTTAGGAGCTATGCATGGAGCAACTCATCGCCACCATCGAAAAGGGCCAGCCCCTTTTCAACGCGATCGCCCGCAACAAGTACCTCAAGGCGATCCGCGACGGCTTTATCTCCGTCATCCCCATCATCATCTTCTCGTCCATCTTCTGCCTGGTGGCCTCGGTCCCCAACATCTGGGGTTTCTACTGGCCCGATGACATCAACAACGCCCTGTGGAAGTGCTACAACTACTCCATGGGCATCCTGGCCATCGCCTGCGCCGCCACCACCGCCAAGCACTTCGCCGACGCTCAGAACCGTGACCTGCCCAAGAACAACCAGATCAACTTCATCTCCTGCATGTGCGCGGCCATCATCGGCTTCCTGCTGCTCTCGAGCGACACCATTTCCACGGACGCTGCCAGCGGCTTCAACACCACCTACCTTGGCTCCAAGGGCCTGTTGACCGCCTTCATCGCTGCGTTTGTGACCGGCATCATCTACAAGTTCTTCATTAAGCGCAACATCACCGTCAAGATGCCCGAGCAGGTTCCGCCTAACATCTCGCAGACCTTTAAGGACATCATCCCCTTCTCCGTCTGCATCACCGTCTTTTGGGTCTTTGACATCGTCTTCCGCTCTGCCTTTGGCTTCTGCTTTGCCCAGGGCGTCATCCAGGTGTTCCAGCCCCTGTTCACCGCCGCCGACGGCTACATCGGCCTCGCTGTGATCTACGGCGCCATGAGCCTCTTCTGGTTCGTCGGTGTCCACGGCCCCTCGATCGTCGAGCCTGCCATCGCCGCCGCCCTCGTTGCCAACATGACCGACAACCTGGCTGCTTACCAGGCCGGTCAGCACGCTTCTGCCGTCCTGACGCAGGGCGCCCAGTACTTCGTCGTCTGCATGGGCGGCACCGGCGCCACGCTCGTCCTCGTCTTCATGTTCTGCTTCCTGGCTAAGTCCCAGGAGATGCGTGCGGTCGGTAAGGCCTCCATCGTCCCGGTCTGCTTCGCCGTCAACGAGCCGCTGCTGTTCGCCGCGCCCATCGTACTCAACCCCGTCTTCTTTGTCCCGTTTGTCTTTGCCCCGATCGCCAACGTCTGGATCCTCAAGGTCTTTATCGACTTCCTGGGCATGAACGGCTTTATGTACACCCTGCCTTGGACCGTTCCCGGCCCCATCGGCACCATCATGGGCCTGGGCTTCCAGCCACTCGCCTTTGTGATGCTCGCCGTCATCCTGGTCGTCGACTTCCTTCTGTACTATCCGTTCTTCCGTGCCTATGACGCCCAGAAGTGCGCCGAGGAGGCCGAGATCTCCCAGGAGGAGCTCGCCGCCAAGAACGCCGAGAAGGCTGCCAAGCTCAACGACGCCTTCCAGGGCAAGGCCGATGCCAAGAGCGTTGCCGACGGCGCCGCTGCCGAGGCCGTGAAGACCGACGCCCCCGCCGCTGCAGCCCCCGCCGCCGAGGCCACGGCCGCCAGTGACCTTAACGGCAAGCGCGTGCTCGTGCTCTGCCAGGGCGGCGGTACCTCGGGCCTGCTCGCCAACGCGCTGGCCAAGGCCGCCAAGGAGCGCGGTATCGACCTGGAGACCGCTGCCGACGCCTATGGCAACCACGTGGATATGCTCCCCGACTATGACCTGGTCGTCCTGGCCCCGCAGGCCGCGAGCTACCTCGCCGACCTGCAGAAGGACTGCGAGCGCGTGGGCAACAAGTGCGTCGCCTGCCGCGGCAAGCAGTACATCGAGCTCTCCCAGAACGGCGACAAGTCTCTCGCCTTCGT
>CAKUHK010000086.1:0-8535 GCA_934655965.1 uncultured Collinsella sp. | reverse complement strand
GCCTCAAGAAGGAGTAACATCGGGACTTGCAGCGACGGACCTCAGGACGCTCTTACACCACGTCTGCGCGCGCGACCGCGAACTTGGCGAGTCGGCTGAAAATCGGCTCGAGACTGCCCAATTTCTCCTTAGCGCAACGCCCATGCGCCAAGCGTGTGCGCCAAATGCGCGTCAAACTCAACGCAAAAAAGCCGGGGCCCGCGTGATGCGGGTCCCGGCTATCAACCGTGACGGTATGTTGTCCAGCTCTACACGTAGAACAGGATGTCGTCGTAGGTCGGGACCGGCCAGTAATCGGCGGCAACGATCTCCTCCATGGCGTCCACGGCGGCGCGCAGCGTAGCCATAGCGGGAGCGACCTCGTGCGCATAGACGTTGGCCTGCTCCTGGCCGTCGAGGGCCTCGGCCTTTTGGTGCACGGCATCGAGAGCCTTAATGGAGTCGTTGATGGCAGTAATGCCGTTGCAGAGCTTGTTGAGCGTGTTCTGCTCGCACTGCATGGCAGCCTCGGCACCGGCGGCGCGAATAGCCTCAAGGCCCTTAGCGACCTTGGTGGCATAGGCGGTGATAACCGGGCGATAGGTACGACGGGCCTCGCGAATCATCGTGGTAGCCTCGATGTTCATGAGCTTGTTGTACTTCTCGAGCTTGCAGTCGTAGCGGCACTGAGCCTCGGCGTTGGTAAGAACACCCATCTCCTCGAACAGGGCAAGAGCCTTCTCGGAGACAAAGGCAGGCAGAGCGTCGGCCGTGGTCTTGTTGTTGGCAAGGCCGCGCTTCTCGGCCTCGATAGGCCACTCGTCGGAGTAGCCATCGCCAGAGAACAGGATGCGCTGGTGATCGGTCAGGACCTTCTTGCAATACTCGAGCGCGGCGTCCTGGAACTTGTCCGCGGTCGTACCCTCGAGCGCGTCGGCGAAAGCCTTGAGCGACTTGGCGACGGCAGCATCCAGAACCATGTTGGGGTCGGAGACGTTCTGCTCGGAACCGCAGGCACGGAACTCGAACTTGTTACCGGTGAAGGCGAACGGAGAAGTACGGTTACGGTCGGTGTTGTCCTGCATAAGCTTGGGCAGAGCATCGGCACCCAGGTCGAGCACGCCGTGGGTGGCGTGGACAGACGCCTTGCCGTCGATAATCTTCTCGACAACCTCGGTGAGCTGGTCGCCCAGGAAGATGGAGACAATCGCCGGAGGAGCCTCGTTGGCGCCCAGACGGTGGTCGTTGCCGGCAGAGGCGACAGAGGCGCGCAGGAGCTCCTGGTAGTTATCGACAGACTCGATCACCGCGGTGAGGAAGACGATGAACTGCAGGTTGTCGAGCGGGGTGTCGCCCGGGTCGAGCAGGTTCTCGGACTCGGTGCCAAGCGACCAGTTGTTGTGCTTGCCCGAACCGTTGATGCCCTCGAAGGGCTTCTCGTGCAGCAGGCAGACCAAGTCGTGGCGGGAGGCGATGAGCTTCATCTTCTCCATCATGACCAGATTCTGGTCGATGGCCTCGTTGACCTCGCCGTAGACAGGGGCGAGCTCATGCTGGCAGGGAGCAACCTCGTTGTGCTTGGTCTTGGCAGGAATGCCAAGCGCCCACAGTTCATCGTCCAGGTCCTTCATATAGGACGAGACGGTGGGGCGGATAGCGCCAAAGTAGTGCTCCTCGAGCTCCTGGCCCTTGCAGGGAGCAGCACCAAAGAGGGTGCGGCCGGTGATGACCAGGTCCCTGCGCTTGCGGTAAGCGTCCTTCTTGATCAGGAAGTACTCCTGCTCATCGCCCACGGAAGGAACGACCTTCTTGGGGGTCTTGCCAAACAGCGCCAAAACGCGCTTGGACTCACGCGAGAGCGCGGTCATGGAGCGCAGCAGCGGGGTCTTCTTGTCCAGGGCCTCGCCCGTGTAGGAGCAGAAAGCCGTGGGGATGCACAGGACATCGTCCTTGATAAAGGCAGGGCTAGTGGGATCCCAAGCGGTGTAGCCACGGGCCTCGAAGGTGGCGCGCAGGCCGCCGTTGGGGAAGCTCGAGGCATCAGGCTCGCCCTGGATGAGGTTCTTGCCCGTAAACTTGGTAATGGCGGTGCCGTCGTGGTTGGGCTCGAGGAAGCTGTCGTGCTTCTCGGAAGTAATGCCCGAAAGCGGCTGGAACCAGTGCGCGTAGTGCGTCGCGCCCTTGGAGATGGCCCAGACCTTCATGGCGTGGGCAACGGCGTTGGCCACATCCAGGTCGAGCGGCTCACCGTCCTCGAGGGTTGCAGCAAGGCGCTTCCAAATGTCCTTGGGGAGGTAGTCCTTCATGACTTCCTCAGAGAACACCATGGTCCCGAAGCGGTCAGTAAGATCGGCCATACGGAACTCCCTTCGTATCGGCACCGCGTGAGATGCGGTGTTGATTACTAACGAACGAGTCATAGATTAGGCTCGTCGTGTTTCCGCAACATTACCGTTATGTTGCTGTCGCGAAACCAATCAATGAGGTTAACGCATCACGGCGGCGTTGCCACCCTCAACAGCCAATCAACTGTATAAATTGCAGACCTCTCCGCATGGTTTAAGGGTAGTCAATTTGGGACGTGTCTATAAAGACTGGTATTTTGCATCAGATACCAGTCTTTATAGACACGTCCCAAATTTACTGTCCCGCTATAGGGAAAGCCGATAGCAAGGCATCTTCGATTGGTATCCCCAAATAGCGAGTAAAACTCCACCGTGGCACAGTGGTGCTGTAGAATCCTTACAACACATCGCACTAAATATCTAAAGGAGCACGATATGCGCGTCGACGAGGTTTTTAAGCAGGCAGCATCCCAGGGCACCACGCCCGTATCGTTTGAGATGTTCCCGCCCAAGGGCGAGCTCACCCTCGACACGGCCCGCGAGGTAGCTGGCAACCTGTGCAAGCTTTCGCCGAGCTTTGTCTCGGTCACCTGCTCTGCCGGCGGATCGGGCAACGGTGCCACCACCGCCCCCATCGCACATATGATCTCGAGCGAGTTCAACACGCCCTCGGTCGCGCACCTCACCTGCGTAGGCCGCACGCACGCCGACATCGCCGACAAGATCGACGAGTACCGCGCCGCCGGCGTGGAAAACATCCTGGCCCTGCGCGGCGACCTTCCCGCCGGCGCAACCGAGGACGACAAGCCCGCCTCGGACTACGCCTACGCCCGCGACCTTATCCCCGAGCTTGTGGACGCCGGCTTTTGTGTGGGCGCCGCGGCTTACCCCGAGGGCCACATCGCCTGCGAGGATCTCAAACTCTCTGTCGAGCACCTCAAGCAGAAGCAGGATGCCGGCGCGAGCTTCTTGGTGACGCAGCTCTTCTTTGATAACGAGTGCTTCTACCGTTTTCGCGAGCTTGCCGACAAGGCGGGCATCACCGTGCCCATCACCGCGGGCATCATGCCGTTTATGGGCAAATCGCAGATCAGCCGCATGGTCTTTATGTGCGGCGCCTCCTTGCCCTCCCCCGTCATCAAGATCCTGGCCAAGTACGAGAACGACCCCGAGAGCCTGCAGGCGGCCGGTGTGGATTACGCCGCCCGCCAGCTTTGCGACCTTAAAGAGCACGGCGCGGACGGCCTACACCTGTACACTATGAACCGTCCTGCAATCGCCGCAACCATTATGGAGCGCCTGGGGTAATGGAAATACCGCGCATCGATACAGCCACTGCAGAAGTGCCGGCCGACCTTGCGTCGCCGGCGCTTTACCGTATCGATGCCGAGCATCGCCCCCGTGTCGACCGCGCCGAAATGCTGCGGTATCTGGGCTATGGCGGTCAGCAGATTGAGCCCGAACTGTCGCAGCGCATTGAACTTGTTGTTGAGCGCCTGGAGCTGGACATTGAGCCCCGGGGTGTGCGCCGCGTATTTGCCGTCGACGCCACGGGCGTAGACGAACAGGGTGAGCCCTGCATCCGCCTGGTGGGCACCAATGTTGAGCTGCGGGGCCGCGATATCTACCGCCACTTAAAGGATGCCCGCCTCGCCGCACTCATGGCGTGTACCCTCGGCATGGAGGCCGAGCGACGCTTGCGCACCACTGGAGCCCAGCAGCCTCTAGAGGGCGCCGTGCTCGACGCCGCATGTTCTGCCTATGTGGAGGCCGCCGTCGAACAGATGGATCAGCAGGTCAAGACCGCTGCCGCTGCACACAGCCTCGCCGGCAACTGGCGCTTTAGCCCCGGCTACGGCGACTGCCCGCTTACGGCCCAGCGCTCAATCGTCGGCGCGCTCAACGCCACGCGTCTCGTCGGCCTTACCGTTACACCGACCAACCTGCTTATGCCCACCAAGAGCGTGACCGCGGTGATCGGCTTGTTCGACGGCGAAGTCCACGACGCCCAGAGTCGCCCCACCTGCAATATCTGCCGCATGCGCGAGCATTGCCGTTTCCGCGCCGCACACACCACCTGCTATTCCAACCATTAGGAGCCCTTGATGTTTAGTCCGCTTATCACGCATGATTCTGATGGCGCTGCGCTTGCGGCACCGGTTGATACCGCCCGCCGCAACGGCGCCACGTACAAGCTGCGCACGATCGACGATCTGCGCATTAAGGACGATCGCTTGCGCGCCGCCATCGAGGGCACGGGACACCTGCTGTTTGACGGCGGCATGGGCACCATGTTGCAAGCCGCCGGCATGAAAGCCGGCGCACTGCCCGAGCTGCTCAACTTTGAAGAGCCCCAGGTCATCACCGATATCCAGCGTCAGTACGTCGAGGCCGGCTGCGATGTGATCACCGCCAACACCTTTGGCGCCAACGCACACAAGCTCGACGGTGCCGCCACCGTTGCCGACGTCTTTGCCGCGGCCGTCACCTGCGCCCGCGCCGCCGGCGCCCGCTACGTCGCCGGCGACATCGGCCCCATCGGCGCCCTGCTGCGCCCCCTGGGAACGCTCAGCTTTGACGAGGCCTACGACCTCTTTGCCGAGGAGGTGCGCGCTGGCGTCGCCGCGGGCGTGGACCTCTTTATTATCGAGACCATGACCGACCTGGCCGAGATCAAGGCAGCCGTCCTCGCCTGCCGCGAGAACTCCGACCTGCCCGTTTTTGCCACCATGACCTTTGAGGAGGACGGTCGCACCTTCTTGGGCACGAGCCCCGAGGTCGCCGCCATCACGCTCGACGCCATTGGCGCCGACGTCCTGGGTATCAACTGCAGTCAGGGCCCGGCAGAGCTCCGCGGCCTGGCAGCGCGCATGCTCACCGTCACCGACAAACCCATCATGGTGCAGGCCAACGCCGGACTCCCCCGTGTGGACGACGAGGGCAACACCGTCTTCGATATCCAGGCTCCTGAATACGCCGAGGCCGTTGCCGGCATGATCGAGGACGGCGTGAGCGTCGTCGGCGGTTGCTGCGGCACCACACCCGCACACATGGCGGCACTTCGCACCCTCATCGACAACCACACGCCCAGCGTGCGTCACCGCAAGCCCAGCATGTCGGTCACGAGCGCCCAGACGGTCGTAGACCTTCCCTGCGATGGCCACAAGATCGCCGTCATCGGCGAGTGCATCAACCCCACCGGCAAAAAGCGTCTGCAGCAGGCTCTGCGCGATGGCGACCTGGATTACGTCGTGAGCCAGGGCATCAGCCAGCAGGAACAGGGCGCCGACATCTTGGACGTCAACGTGGGCCTGCCCGAGATCGACGAGGTCAAGATCATCCAGCAGGCAACCGAGCAGCTCCAGGGCTCCACGCTTCTGCCCCTGCAGATCGACTCCACCGACCCCGCCGCCGTCGAGGCCGCCGTGCGCCGCTATGCCGGCAAGCCCATCATCAACTCGGTTAACGGCAAGCAGCAGATCATGGACGAGATCTTCCCGCTGGTCGCCCACTATGGCACCAACGTCGTCGGCCTCACGCTCGACGAGGGCGGCATCCCCGATACCGCCGAGGCGCGCTTTGCCATCGCCGAGCGCATCGTGGCCGAGGCCGCCCGCTACGGTATAGGCCCGGACCGCATCCTCATCGACTGCCTGGTCATGACCGCCTCGACCAACCAGCGTCAGGCCGAGCAGATCCTGCGCGCTATGTCGCTGTGCAAGGAGCGCTTGGGCGTCAAGTGCGCGCTCGGCGTGTCGAACATCAGCTTTGGCCTGCCTGCCCGCCCGCTGCTGGGCTCGGTCTTTTTGGCCGCCGCCTTTGGCACGGGCCTGGACGCCCCCATCATGAACCCCGGTTCCAAGCGCTTTATGGACACGGTCTACAGTTATCGCGTGTTGAGCGCCGAGGACGAGGGCTCGACCGGATATATCGAGCGCTACGCCGGCTGGACCGACCCGTATAAGATCGCCGCGAATCCAGTGGCCGCTCAGGCAGCATCGAGCGATGCCGCACCTGCCGCAGGCGCCACCGCAAGCGCCGACGACGACCCCATCCGCCACATGGTCGTCTCGGGCCGTAAGGGCGAGATCGCGGCCGAGACCGAGCGCCTGCTGGCCGACCACGACGCTATGGACCTCATCAACAACCACTTTATCCCTGCCCTCGACGAGGTCGGCGTCCTCTTTGACCAGGGCAAGTTCTTCTTGCCGCAGCTCATGGCCTCGGCCGAGGCCGCGCGCGTGGGCTTCGATACCATCAAACGCCTGATGCCCGCCGGCGAGATTGCCGACAAGGGCAAGATCTGCGTGGCCACCGTCAAGGGCGACATCCACGATATCGGTAAGAACATCGTCAAGATGCTGCTCGACAACTACGGCTACACCGTCTTTGACCTGGGCCGCGATGTCGATCCGCAGGAGGTGCTCAAGACCGTCAAGGAGCGCGACATTAAGCTCGTCGGCCTCTCGGCGCTTATGACCACCACGGTCGTCGCCATGGAGGAGACCATCAAGCTGCTCCATGCCGAGGTTCCGGGCGTCAAGATTATCGTGGGCGGCGCCGTGCTCACCCCCGAATACGCCAAGCAGATCGGCGCGGACTACTACGCCAAGGACGCCGCCGAGAGCGCGCGTATCGCCGAAGAGGTCTTTGGCCGGTAACACAACGGAAACAACCCCACACCAAAACGTGCCGTATGTGCCACTTGGCACGTGCGGCACGTTAGAATAGAGGGGACTATGCTCGTTTTGGCAGATAGGAGCGCAAGGATGGCGATCACGCCTGCAGAAATCGCGGAAACCCGCGGCATGGTTGAGGAGCAGAACCTCGACATCAGGACCATCACCATGGGTGTTTCGCTCATGGGTTGCGGCGACGAGAACCTCGACCGCATGTGCACGAAGATCTACGACCACGTGACGCACACGGCTGAGCACTTGGTCGAGACCGCCGAGAACCTCGAGCGCGAGTACGGTATCCCCATCGTCAACAAGCGCGTCTCTGTCACCCCGGTGGCGCAGATCGCCGCTTGCTGCAAGGATGAGGACCTCACCCCCATCGCGCATGCCCTCGACCGTGCGGCCGAGACCCTCGGCATCGACTACCTGGGCGGTTTCTCCGCGCTTGTCCAGAAGGGCATCGGCGACGCCGACCGCCGCGTTATCCAGTCCATTCCGCAGGCGCTCGCCACCACGAGCCGCGTCTGCTCCAGCGTCAACGTCGCCAGCCTGCGCGCCGGCATCAACATGGACGCCGTGCTCATGGCTGCGCAGACCATCATCGACGCCGCCAAGCTCACGGCCGACCAGGACTCCGTCGGCGCCTCTAAGTTTGTCTGCTTTGCCAACATGGTCGAGGACTCCCCGTTTATGGCGGGCGCCGTCCACGGCGGTGGCGAGGCCGACGCCGTCATCAACGTGGGCGTCTCGGGCCCCGGCGTTATGGCCGCGGCTCTGGAGACGCTCCCCGACTCCGCTTCGATGATGGAGGTTGCCGAGAAGATCAAGCAGACTGCCTTTAAGATCACCCGTGCCGGCGAGCTCATGAGCCGCGAGGCCGCCCATCGTCTGGGTGTCGAAAAGGGCATTGTCGACCTGTCGCTGGCACCTACGCCCGCCATTGGCGACTCCGTTGCCCGCATCCTCGAGATCATCGGCGTGGGCACCTGTGGTGGCCCGGGCACGACCTGCGCGCTCGCCATGCTCAACGATGCCGTCAAGAAGGGCGGCGTCATGGCCAGCTCCAGCGTGGGCGGTCTCTCGGGCGCCTTCATTCCCGTGTCCGAGGATGCCGGCATGATCGCCGCCGTCGAGGCCGGCGCCCTTTCGCTCGAGAAGCTCGAGGCTATGACCTGCGTATGCTCCGTCGGTCTGGACATGATTGCCATCCCCGGTGACACCCCGGTCGAGACCATCGCCGGCATCATCGCCGACGAGATGGCTATCGGCGTCATCAACAACAAGACCACGGCCGTCCGCGTCATCCCTGCCATCGGCAAGGGCGTGGGCGACTGCGTCGAGTACGGCGGTCTGTTCGGCCGTGCGCCCATCATGCCGGTGAACCCCAACGCCGGCACCGTGCTTGCCCATCGTGGCGGTCGATTCCCGGCGCCGCTGAACTCGCTGAAGAACTAGCCTAGGGATTCGGGCGAGGAGCCCCGGGGAGGGCAAATATATAAGGTCGCCTGCTCGGACAGTCCTGACTCGCACGG
>CAKUHK010000085.1:0-8641 GCA_934655965.1 uncultured Collinsella sp. | reverse complement strand
CATCGTCCTCGACGTAATAGATCATGTTGAACCCCTTTGCGGCCGGTATGACCGCATCTTAACCCTAAAGGCGCCTGTACTAGATAGTATCAGCCAAAACGACCCGTCAAATAATCCGCCGTACGCGGATCGGTCGGGTTTTTGAATAGCTGCGCGGTGGGCGCGTGCTCCACCAGCTCGCCCAGCAAGAAAAACGCAACCGAGTCGGAAATACGCGCCGCCTGCTGCATGTTGTGCGTAACGACCACCAGCGCGCAGGTTTCCTTGAGCTCGCACGCCAGCTGCTCCACCACCAGCGTCGACACGGGATCGAGCGCCGAGGTCGGCTCGTCCATCAGCAGAATGTCGGGCTGCACGGCCAGCGCGCGGGCGATACACAGGCGCTGCTGCTGTCCGCCCGAAAGGCCCAGGCCCGATTCCTTGAGCTTGTCCTTGACCTCATCCCACAGGGCAGCACGGCGTAGGGAGTCCTCGACCAGCTCATCGAGCACGGCGCGGTCGCGCACCCCCATTCCGCGAGGGCCATAGGCGACGTTGTCGTAGATGCTCATGGGAAACGGGTTGGGGCGCTGGAACACCATACCCACGCGCTGGCGCAGGCGGCAGATGTCGTAATCGCCAAGAATATCCTGACCGTCGAGTGCGATCCTACCCTCGATGCGGCAGTCCTTGATGCCATCGTTCATACGGTTAAAGCAACGCAGCAGCGTTGACTTGCCGCAGCCCGAAGGGCCGATAAACGAGGTGATCTGCTTGTCGCGGATCTTGATGGACACGTCCTTGAGCGCATGGTGGTCGCCATAGAACAGGTCGAGGCCCTCAACATCGATGCGCGTCGGCGAGGCGGCAAGATCCTCTGCCGTGGGGCGAGTCGCATCCCCAACTTCGCGCTCGTGCGCGGCCTCGGCCTGCGCCTCCATGAGTTCCTCTAGCTCCGTGGGCTCCACAGCCGCAGCAGCCGCCATATCGCATACCTCCACATCGATATCAATTCAGCAGTATCGATAGTAGAAATCGCGGCTCATACGCACGTGAGCGCATTGTCAGGTGTTTGTAAGGTCGCCTTCGCTACGCGGCGGGCAGCTCAATGGTAAATACGGTATGCTCGGGCGTCGATTCGCACGCGATAGTGCCACCGTGCGCCGACACGATCTCCTTGGCGATGGCAAGCCCCAGCCCAGCGCCACCTCGATTGGTCGCGCGCGCCGCATCCAAGCGATAGAACTTCTCAAAAATCACCTTGAGTTTTGCCTCGGGGATAGGATCGCCCTGATTGATAAAGCGCACCCGCACGCCGCCGTCGCCAATGCGCCTGGCCTCAATCGTGATGGCCGAGCCTTCGTAGCTATAGGCGACGGCGTTTTTCATGATGTTGTTGAATACACGAGCCATCTTGTCGCCGTCCACGAGCACCGTCAGATCCTCGCAGATATCGACCTGGGCCTCCTTGTGCTGTTCGTTGAGGATGGGGTAGAACTCGTCGGCAACCTGCGCCAACAGCAATCCCAGGTCGACGTAGCCGCGGGTGAGCACGATGTCGTGGAAATCGAAGCGCGTGATATCAAAGAACTCCTCGATGAGCGTGTCGAGGCGGTGGGCTTTGTCGAGCGCCACGCCTGTAAAGTGCGCGCGCTGCTCAACCGGCAGGTCGGGTGCCTCCTGCAACAGCGAAAGGTAGCCCACCACGCTGGCAAGCGGCGTGCGCAGGTCATGCGCCAAGTATGTGACCAAATCGTCTTTGCGGTGCGACTCATCGCGCAGGGCCTGCTGGACCTTGCGCTCGCGATCGCGCACGCGGTTGAGCGCGCCCTCGACCTCCAGAAAGTCGCCATCGATGTTGTCCCATGCGTCGGGGTGATCGATCAGGCGATCCTGAATACGGGCGGCAAGCACGCGGTCAGCATGCCGTTCGCCCTGCTCATAGCCCTGGTAGTACAGAGCGCGGCCACAAAAGAACAGGACGCACACGGCGAGCGCCAGCACAAAGCCGAGCATGTTGAACACAAAGCCGGCATCGAACAGCACCGGCCCCTCGATGCCGCCGAGCGCCATGGCACCGATCGCCAGCGTTATAACCCACGCGGCACCGCCAATCACCACGCAGCGACGCACAATTTCAAAGCGATCGATCAGCAAAAAGCCGATGAGTAGCACCGCCAAGATACCGACGATATTGTCGATACCGATCAACAGCAGGCTCAGCAAAAAGAGCAGCACCGTTGCGAGCGCACGATTGTCGACGACTGCCCGTACATATTCAAAGAGTCGATCGGGCACCTCGAATGCCTGCTTATCGTCTTTTGTCATGTCCACGTCCTCACAAACAAAGGCGTTATTCGATGATGTAGCCGACGCCCCAGACATTTTTGATAAAGCGCGGCTTTTGAGCGTCGTCACCGATCTTCTCGCGCAGATGGCGAATGTGCACCATCACCGTGTTGTTGGAGCCGGGCATAAAGTCCTCGTTCCACACCGCGCGGAACAGGTCCTCCACGGGCACTACGCTGCCGCGATGCTCGACCAGATACAGCAGGATGGAATACTCGATGGGCGTCAGGCGCACCGGCGCACCGTCCACCGTCACGGCACGGGCGTCGCGGTTGATCTCAAGGCCGTCGAGCTGGAGGGTCGGCGACTCGGCCGTCTGCGCGCGACTACCGTAGCTGGTGTAGCGGCGCAGCTGGGCATGGACGCGCGCGATGAGCTCCAACGGGCGGAACGGCTTGACCACGTAATCGTCCGCACCAAGCGAAAGGCCTTCGATCTTGTCCTGCTGGGCGTCGCGCGCCGTCAGCATAATCACGGGATAGGTATGGTTGGCGCGGATGGTGCGCAGCAACTCAAAGCCATCGATATCGGGCAGCATGACATCCAGCAGCGCCAGGTCAAACTCCTGCTCTAGGATCACCTTGGCCGCATCGGCCCCGCTGTAGGTGATCTGGACGTCAAAGCCCTCTTTTGTGAGGTAGATTCCTACCAGATCGGCGATGGCCTTCTCGTCGTCAACCACCAAAATGCGCTCGTTCATGCGTGCTCCTCTCGCGCTCCATTATGCCCGAGACGGCGCGCACCACACACAACAAGCGTGGGCGATTAAGTCGACCTTAAGCACCCATATGGCCGTTCGGGCGCAGACACGGGCCGCGCACGCCCACGCGAGGATTGTCGCCGCCGGCAAACGATATACTCTAGGCTCAGAAGAAACCGCCCCGTCGAAAGCGAAATCTGTGAAGACCCTCAGTTCTCTTGTAAAGCGTTTTGCGCAACTGACCGCCGGTATTGCCTGCGCCATCGCACTTGCTGCTGGCACGCCCGCCATCGCCGGCGCCCAAGTACTTACAACCGATACCGTTTGTGGCAAGACTGCCGACGTCCGCGGCATCACGGCCGAGAATCTGCCCGACATCGATGCCACCAACGCGATCGTCATGGGCAAGGACGGCACCGTCTATTACGCCCGCAGTGCCGACGAGCAGGTCAAGATCGCCTCGATCACCAAGGTCATGACCGCGATTTTGACCGTAGAGAATTGCAAGATGGACGAGAAGGTCACGGTGAGCAACGCTGCCGCCACCGTGGGCAACTCGACCGCCGGCCTGCTCGAAGGCGACGAGCTCACCGTGGAACAGGTCCTGCGCGGCCTGATGATTCCCTCGGGCAACGACGCTGCTACCGTGCTTGCCGAATATGTGGGCAAAAAGATCGACCCCAAGACCAAAGATGCCGAGGCCACGTTTGTGAAGGCAATGAACGAGCGCGCAAAAGAGCTTGGCTGCACGGGAACGCTTTTTGAGAATCCGCACGGCCTGGACTTTGATGAGTGGGCTGGCGACATGCACTCGACCGCGCATGACGTGGCGCTGATGATGCAGGAAGCCATGAAGAACGATACATTCCGTAAGATCGTGGCAAGCGAGGACTCCTGGATCGAGGTCACGGGCGCCGACGGCTCCGACCACTCGCATTCCATGGATACGCACAACGAGCTGCTGGGGCAGGACGGCAACATCGGCGGCAAGACCGGCACCACCGACGATGCCGGCTATTGCTTTACGGGGGCTTACAGCCGCGACGGCGACGAGACCTACACCGTGGTTCTGAACTCCAGCACCACCGACCAGCGCTTTGCCGACACGGCCGCCCTTGCCAACTGGTACTACGGTCACAAAGTGACGGTTGCAATCGCCAACACGCAGGAAAAGACCGCCAACGGCAACCCACTCATGGCGCGCATCAGCCAGACCGACTGGACGGATAAGACGATCGACGCCACGCTCGCCGATCCCGCGGCGCAGGCGACCGTCTTTTCGCTTGCCGGAGAGGTGACCGAGAAGGTTACCTACGACGGCCTTTCGGGCACGGTACATGTAGGCGACAAGGTGGGTAGCGTTACTCTCAAGCAGGGCGGCGCCAAGATTGCCGTCATGGATTTGGTTGCCGACGAGGAAGGCTCGGGGCCGAATCCCATTGAGTGGCTGCTCGTAAAGCTCGACCGCCTAGGCCGTCGCATCGACAACCGCCCGCTCATGGCTGAAAGCGAGACCGCAGCCAAGGCACCCGAGGTATAGGGCCGGGATAACATCACATTCGAACCAATATGAGGCGTCCAACGGGGGCGCCTCTTTTTTGAGGGTTCGAATCCCCAGCTAACGTAGCTGATATTAAAAAAGGGCCCCTTTCGGGACCCTTCTTTAAATTTAAACTGGCGGAGAGCTGGGGATTCGAACCCCAGATGCCCTTTTGGGGCATACTCGCTTAGCAGGCGAGCACCTTCGGCCTCTCGGTCAGCTCTCCGTAACAGCCGTTCTATAGTAACCAAACAGCCGAGGATGGGCAAGGGGAAATTTGCGACGATTCTTTGTTGCCGGTAATCGTCTCGGCCAATTATCTCAATCCGTAACAGTTAGGGGCCAAATCACCGTCCAGATGTTGCAGATTGAGATAAACGAGCCGGGCCATATAGCTATTTTGTTCAGTATGCTGAACAAAACGAAGCCAATTCTGTTCACCATACTGAACAAACGGGATGTGGAGCGTGAGCCTGTCTTGCCGCGCCGCCCCTACCCCAGTGAGCGGTTGAGGGAGCCGAGCTCGTCGTTGCCCATGGTGCGCCACATTTGGAAGATGCAGCCGCGTGCCAGGAAAAAGAAGCCGTTGTCGACCAGCTGCACGGCAGCATCCGCCAGCTGATTGGTCACAGCGGACACCGGCGGTAGCTCGAGTCCGGCCTTGCGGATGGTCTCGACCGCTTCCTCAAACGTCGGCGGCTCATTGACGCCCATCTCGTTCATAAGGCCCTGCATTTCCTCCAGCGCACTGCT
This sequence comes from uncultured Collinsella sp., assembly GCA_934655965.1. Taxonomy (GTDB): domain Bacteria; phylum Actinomycetota; class Coriobacteriia; order Coriobacteriales; family Coriobacteriaceae; genus Collinsella. The sequence continues at coordinate 3,320 of CAKUHK010000085.1, read as the reverse complement.
GCCCGACTCCTCACCGCGTGGCACCAGACGATAACAGGCCAGCGCCAGCTCGAGCTGATCGCAGTTCCAATAGGCAAACGCCAGGCGATAGAACAGATAGCCGATCGCGGAACGGTCGCTGGCAATGCGCAGGCCGTGACGCGCCACCTCGATAATCTCATCAAAGCGCTCCAGACGCGCCAGCACGTTGATAAGTGCAAAGTGCGATTGCATGGACGAGCGCGCCAAATCGTAAAGATGGCGCACCTCGGGCAATGCCCGCTCAAAATCCTCCTGATCGGCGTAAAAGCTGCAGATCTCGTGCTGGGCAAAGTACAGCGCATCGGGCGCGCGCAGGATGCGCACAGAGCGGTCCTCTTCCAACACCGGCAGCACCATGCGCACCACCTGGTTATCGCAAAATTGCGTCTGAACCGGACCAGTTGCCAAGAGCTCGGTAACGGCGCATTTGGCTTCTAGCTCCTCGACAAGGCGAGAAAAGCCCTCAAACGCACCCGTGCGGTCGACCTTGGCCTGCTCGCGCAGTTCAACGACGCGCGCCACATACGGATCGTCACCCTCTTCCATGACTTCCAACTCGTCAGCCGTATCGGCAAGCAGCAAGTCGCGCAACGCCGGCGGCAGCGGACGATGGTCGTCACGCGGGCGAGCGTGAACCTCCGCTGACTCAATCATATCCGGCGTGGTCGCCTCATATGCCTCAAGCATGCGCTTGCACGGCATATCGTCCATATCCATGCTCTCAAGATCCTTGGCGACGGGAACACAATCGGCAAGATACTCGGCACGGGCAAAGGAATACGTTGCGACGATGTGCACATCCTGCTCATCGTCGGGAGCCTCAATCTGCACGTAGCAGCGCGTGATGCAGGCACCCGCGGCAAAGCAAGCCGCCGCAAGCGTGAGCGCTACGCGCGCGTCGTGCTCCGCGGCCCAGATCTCGCGCACACCCTCGTCCAGCTCGCGCCAGGCGTCATCCTGAGCGTCGTATTCACGTTGCGGCATGGTATCAACGACAGAGCGCCCAAACTGGACGAGCATAATCCCCTCGGCAACGTTCACTCGATAGGTATAGTCAAGCCGTGTGACCACGTTAAGCGCCTCGACAATTCGCGCAAAGCGGGTGCGCACGTCCCACTCGCCACCCGGCTGGCATGCAACCGTCCCCGGCTTGGCCCACGGGTTGTCGCTCGAGATCGTGTCGAGCAACCGGGGGACATCGTTGGTCGTCTTAGCGATATGCCACGAGTCAAAGAGCGCACAGCCCTCAAGGCTCGGCGACGAGGCTGCGGGGGCCAATCCGGCCCCGATACGTTCAAGGATGCCGGAGAGGCGGTTCAGGCGACACTCAATGGCAAGCAAGGTATCGATCTCATCTTGATCCAACAGGCTGCGATCGAAATTTAGATAGAAAAGCTTCGAGCGATCGATACGGGCCAAGTTCATTTCAGTCTTTGCCGCTATGGTGCGCAGGTGAGGCAGATTGACTTCACCCATCAGGGCCGCGGCATAACGCTCGATGCCGCTCGGATTGTCCTTATGGTCAATGCGGTAGAGCAGCGTCTCGATGGCATCGGGAAGTGGCGTCGAATCAAAGCCCAGAAACACTTCGACCGGCTCGGGCAGCTTGACGAGCTTGATCTTGTCGACGACATTGCGCATGCCCTCATCGGGCCTATCGGTGTTTGACGTGCTCGCGATAGCATTTTCGGAATCGGCGAATATCACGTAGCGCAAGAACATAGATGCCATGAACTCACCGTAAGGGAGGCTGCGGGCCGAATTCCATGTCTCGCGATCGGACTGCTCGCGCATGGGGCCTTTTGGAGAGCCGGCCGTTCGCGCGCACGCGCGCATTGTGCCGTTGGCTCCCCGCACCATAATCTCGCCAATGCTGGAGTCGGACTCATCAAGAACCAGTTGCATATCGGGATCATCGGGCAACGGCGCCTCGCTAACGGGACGGTCCACCTTGTACACTTCGCCCGAAACGCTCACGTAGCCTAAAAGTGACACATGGCTCTTGCCGACGAATTCAACGACGTAGCATGATTCATGCGGATCGTCGCCAAAGAGTTTCCAGACAACGCCATACGAGCGCCCCGCGGGCTGCTCGGGCATCGCCGGAAAGCGCTTTTTGGGGTCGAGAAACCTGAGCTTGTATGTCGGACGCTCTGCCACGAAATATCACCCTGATCGGTCGTCTGTAGGAGAAGTGGCCGCGGATGGAGCGCGGCATCTACTCGAAATCTTACACGACTCGATAAGAATAGTTTCCCGCGACGAAGACGTCCGACCTTGCAAAAGCATCGACGTAAAAGAAAAGCCCCCGTTGCCGGAGGCTTTGATCTCAAATGGTGCGGCGTATAGGATTCCGCGTATCCGCTTGCGCGGATCCGCACCGGCTTCGGCCGCCTGCCGGCGTCCTCGCCCGCGGGCTAAAAACGCTCCGCGTTTTCCTTACGCCCGCGCCTCGACCGAGGTTCGAATCCATGCGGCGTTTGCCTAAAAGAAAAGCCCCCGTTGCCGGAGGCTTTGATCTCAAATGGTGCGGCGTATAGGATTCGAACCTATGACGTTCTGATTCGTAGTCAGACCCTCTATCCAGCTGAGGTAACGCCGCGACTTGTTGATTATTATGCACATGGACTGAATAATGGTCAAGCGATTTTTCGAAAAAAGTTATCAAATTGGTTTTTTACTCATTTGGAGCAACTTTGGCCAATTTGGATCAGCTGACATTCGAAGCTTGCCGCTCAACCAAATCGCTATATAAGAAAAGCTCCCGTCGCCGGGAGCTTTAACAATCAATTGGTGCGGCGTATAGGATTCGAACCTATGACGTTCTGATTCGTAGTCAGACCCTCTATCCAGCTGAGGTAACGCCGCAACGCACGGATTATTATGCACGTGGCCCCTCGATGGGTCAAGCAACAATTTGAAAAATTTTTACGAAGCGCTGATTAAGTTGTCCTATGCCTCGACCGAGGTTCGAATCCATGGGATGTCGCCTTAAAAGAAAAGCCCCCGTTGCCGGAGGCTTCAAGTTCAATTGGTGCGGCGTATAGGATTCCGCGCATCCGCTTCGCGGATCCGCACCGGCTTCGCCCGCCTGCCGGCGTGCTCGCCCGCTCGCTACGGACGCTCCGCGTCCGCTTTACGCTCGCGCCTCGACCGAGGTTCGAATCCATGCGGCGTTTGCCTAAAAGAAAAGCCCCCGTTGCCGGAGGCTTTGATCTCAAATGGTGCGGCGTATAGGATTCGAACCTATGACGTTCTGATTCGTAGTCAGACCCTCTATCCAGCTGAGGTAACGCCGC
>CAKUHK010000084.1:0-8654 GCA_934655965.1 uncultured Collinsella sp. | reverse complement strand
GACGAGGCTGGCGCCCCGATGCCCGAGCACACGATCGCAACCAACGACGCGGCCGGCAACGTGGACTTTGGCAAGATCCACTTTACGCTCGACGACCTCAACCGCGCCCTGGGCGTGACGACCGATGCTTCTGACGACGCATCGAGTGACGCCGAGGCTAACGCCGACGAGGCCGAGGTTGACGCCGACGCTGTCGACGCCGACGAGTCCGAGCCCGCAGCTCCCACCGCTCCGCGCTCGCACACCTTTACCTACACGGTGACCGAGTCCGGTAGTGCCCCTGGCGTGACCAACGACGCCAACGTAACGCGCAAGGTTTCCTACACCGTGACTGACGACGCTGCCGGACATCTGAAGGTCGTGCGCGAAGGCGGCGATGGTGCGGACTTCACGTTCACCAACACCTACGGTGTGACGCCTATCGATTCGTACGTGACCGATCAGGTCAAGACGGTCAAGCGTCTGACCGGACGCGACCTTGCTGCCGGCGAGTTCACGTTTGAGCTGCTCGAGGACGGCGTGGTTGTCGCAAGCGGCACCAACGACGCCAATGGCACTGTGACGCTGAGCCCGATCCGCTACAAGGCGCCCGGCACGCACACGTACATGCTGCGCGAGGCCTGCCCCAACGCGCTCGGTCTGTACAAGGGCGTCACCTATGACGGCACGACCTACACCGTCGTGACCACCGTCTCCGACAACGGCGACGGCACGCTGACCGCGACGCACAAGCTCGAGGGAACTACCGAGTCGGCTGGCTTTACCAACAAGTATCATGCCATGCCCACTCAGGTCTCCATCGGCGCCATCAAGGTGCTCGAGGGACGCGAGCTCAAGAAGGACGAGTTTAGCTTTAAGCTCGTTGGCGAGGACATCGAGTCCACCGTCACCAACGATGCCGACGGCAAGATCAACTTCGACAAGTTCGAGTACGACGAGCCTGGAACGTACGTCTACACCATCAGCGAGGTCAAGGGCGACGAGGCCGGTATGACTTACGACAAGTCCGTCTTTACCGCGACCGTCAACGTGGTCGATGACGGCGAGGGCAACCTCAAGGCGAGCGTCGCCTATACCAAGGGCGACAAGAGCGTCGAGGGCATCGTGTTCAACAACACGTACAAGAAGCCCGAAACGCCCGTGCTGACGCCCGACCCCGGTGCGTCCAAGACCGTGACGAACATCGTCAAGACGGTCAAGGGTTTCCTGCCCACCACGGGTGACCAGCAGGCAGCCGCGCTCCTCATGGCGTTTGTCGTCGCCATGTCCGGCGTCGGTGCCCTGATCTGGGGCATCCGTAAGCGCTAGGCAAACTGACAGCGGCCCGGGGCCAAGGGCCCCGAGCCGCTGGCGGGGAGCCAAAAACATAGCCCCCACCCCACCCCCAGCCGCCACGGAGGCGTCTCCCTTCTCCGTGGCGGCACTTTTGTGCGCGGTGGGCGCTGCCAAATGGTCCACCGGGGACGGAGGAAAACGGATCATTTTTGGCTTTGTACGGCCTGCGACAGCGCTTGTGCGGGGCCGTCCGAACAAAACTATGCCGGTTTACTACGATGAATCCGAGATTCCCGACCGCCCCTGCATTTTTGCAACTATCACAAGTGTTCTACCTGCGGTTTTATTGACGCACAATTTGCTGTGGTCGGAGATAGGCGATTTATCGTAGTAAACCGGCATAGTTTTTGAAATGGCATGAAATTAGTGACAGGCTAGTTGACTCAATAGGACGCCAGCGGGGCGGCTTGGCCAGTAATGCAAGACCCAAAATTCTTAAGATTTGGGACAAATTAATCTGATTAATTTGTCCCAGCGGATTGCGGGTTTGGTGGCTACCCCTCGCAGGTAGGCGATGGCGATTTGGGTGCGGTTGCGCAGGCCCATTTTGGCTAGGATTGAGCTGATGTGGTTTCGCACGGTGCCTTCGCCCATATAGGCCGTGGCGGCAATTTCCTTGTTATCGAGGCCGCGGGCAATGAGCTCGGCGACCTCGAACTCGCGGTCGGTCAGGCCGGCAAAGGCTGCGGGCCGGCGGGGCGTGCCGGCCTCGACGTCCGTCCCATCAAAATCGACGTCCTCAATTGCCTTGCCCTCAAGCACGCGTTTGCCATCCATGACCTGCGCCAACGCCGGCGGGATGGCAGCGACATCGGTCTTGATCAAGTAGCCGCGGGCGCCCAGCTTGAGCGCCGACACAATGTACTCGTCATCCGAAAACGTGGTCAGGAACACCACGCGTGCCGCGGGGTCGCGCTCGATGATCTCGCGCGCCGCCGAAAGGCCGTCACGCCCCGGCATCTGGATATCGAGCAGCGCGATATCGGGGGCGTGCTCGGCGTAGAGGGCGACCGCGTCGTTGCCGTCGGCGCCGGTGCCCACGACCTCGATTTGCGGCTGGGCACCCAGGATAATCTTGAGCGAATCGACCACCAAGCGGTCGTCGTCGACAACTATGAGCCTCATTGGGCGTCATCTCCTTGCTGTTTGGGGACGGTGGCAAACACGCGCCAGCCGGGGGCGCCGGCGCGCGGCCCGGCGGTAAAGGTCCCGCCAAGCGCCTCGACACGCTCGCGCATGGAGCCGAGCCCCATGCCCTCTGCGATGCCTCGGCTGTTTGTCTTAGTCGCTCCCGTTCCGTCGTCGGTAACGATGAGCTGGTAAAACGACGGATGCTCCATGCATCGCACGGTCACGTTCTGCGCGCGAGCATGGCGCATGGTGTTAGAGAGCGCCTCGCGCAGGATCGCCGCAAAGCAGTTGGCGACGTTGGCAGGTGCATGCTCGGCCAAAACCTCAAGCTCAATCTGCGGGCTGCCATCTGAGCGCGCGCCTTCCACGATGCGCTCGAGCTGCACGGAGAGGTCGGCGGCGTTGTCATTAAGCGCGTGGACGCTGGCGCGCACAAGCTGAAGCGCCTCGTCAACGGTGTGCTTGACGTCGGCGAAGTCGGCGGCGACGCCGGGCTCGTTGGCGTGGACCACGCGCAGGGCCTCGGTCTGCAGCGAGGCGCGCGTGAGCTGGTGGCCGACATTGTCGTGGATTTCGCGCGCAATGCGGGCGCGCTCGGCGAGCGTTGCGAGCTCGACCTCGTAGTCCTGGCGGTCGGCAAGGTCGCGGTTGCGCGCCTCGAGCGCAAGGGCTCGTTCTTGCAGCCCGTCGCGGGTGCGGCGCATGCGCTCCTGCTCGCGTTCTAGCTGGGCGGTGCGCAGCGACAACAGGATGGCGGCGACCGAAAGGATGGCGGTCAACAGCAGCGCGCGGGTGGGAAGCATGCCGGTGCGATAATCCGCAACGAACGCGAAGACAAAAGTGGCGGCTACGCCCAGTGCGGGCCATGCGTGCTCGCGGCGCACATGTTGCGCGATGTCATAGAAGGCGAGGGGTGCAAACGGCACAAAGGACGGCACAAAGACGGCCGCGATGATGTAAGCGTAGCTCGCGGCCTCGCTGGCGCGGCGGGCGCGCTCGCCTTGCGCGACCTCGGTCAGCGCGGCGATGACGACGCCAAGGCAAAACGCCGCAACCAAGCGGGCATCCACAGCAAGGCCCAGGGCGGCTGCGATACAGCACGCCAGCACGATCGATTTGTCGAAAAGCCTGTTCATACGGGTATTGTACGCGATGCCGCGCGCGGGGGAGGCCCCACCGGGAGCAACCGTGACATTTGTCCCAGCAAGGGGGACCGCGACTATATCTCGCCGACAATCATTTCACCTGAACATTTTTGATAGCTGTATCTATCATTTTTGCTAGATACAGCTACTATTTTTTGCTAGATAGATTTATCAAAAGGAGGCCCTAGGTGTATAGGCGCAAGATATCGACCGTGTTACAGCAAAGACTCATGGGGCCGCGTTCCTTTATTCAGGTGGTTATGGGTCCCAGACAAACTGGCAAGACCACGGCCATCAAGCAGGCGGTCAAGGCTTGCGGGCTTCCGTGTCGCGTGGCGAGTGCCGACTCGCCGCGCGAACTCGCGGGGGATTGGATCGACCTTGAGTGGCGCCAGGCTCGGCAGCTGACAAGTAATGGCTCGCGTGCCATCCTTGTGCTCGACGAGATACAAAAGGTTACGGGTTGGTCCGAGACGGTCAAGGCCCTGTGGGACGAAGACTCTTGGAACGACACCGAGCTTTTTGTGGTGCTGTCCGGTTCGTCGAGCTTGCTTCTCAGCAGTGGGCTGACCGAATCGCTTGCGGGGCGATTTGAGCTACTGCGTTCGACGCATTGGAGCCTGTCTGAGATGTCCGAGGCGTTTGGCTATAGCTTCGAGGGTTATCTGATGTTTGGCGGGTATCCGGGTGCCGCGATTCTCAAGAGCGATGCTAATCGTTGGCGAGAGTATATGCGCGATTCGATCGTGGAATCGACGATTTCGCGTGACGTATTGCAGATGGAAGACGTGCGCAAGCCGGCACTCATGCGAGCCCTCTTTGAGCTGGGTGCGCAGTATTCGGCGCAGGAGATATCGTATCGAAAACTGCTGGGGCAGCTCGACGATAAGGGAAACACTGATACCGTGCGCCATTATCTTGATCTGCTATCCAAGGCGGGCATGATGAGCGGGTTGCAAAAATACGACGCCAAGCAGGTGAGGTCGAGGGCAAGCTCGCCGCGACTGCTTGTGCATGATCCCTCATTAATGTTCTCGATGTGGCGCGGGACGGGTGACTTGTTGGCTGATTCTGCCCTGCGAGGGCATTTGGTCGAAACTGCGGTGGGCGCCCGGCTCATCGCGCGTGCTCAAACAGAAGGCTTTGAGCTGTATTGGTGGCGTGAGGGTAATCTCGAGGTGGACTTTGTGGCGAAGCGCGGCGATGACGCCCTTGCGGCGATCGAGGTTAAAAGCGGCCGCGTGTCCAAGAGCGGTATGACTGAGTTTTTGGCGCAGAACCCTCAGGCGAAGCCGATGATTGTGGGCGATCGTAACGTTTCGGTTGAGCAGTTCTTGCGGGATGAGGTGGAGCTGTTTTAGCTGGTGATTGCTACGGCGCGGACGGGTCAAAGTGATCAGAAATGCAAGCCCCACTTACTTAAGATTTGGGACAAACACATCTGATTGCTTTGTCCCGTGGCGATGCCGGTTCTGTTGGCGCCGCACTCGTGACAAAGCTCACTGGTGCGGCCCGCCCGCTCCTGCGATGATGCAATCGTACCGGGCCGCAAGCAACAGAAGGGCCGCCTCATGACTGACATCGTCCACGTCGAAAACCTCGTCAAGCGCTATGACGATCTTATCGCGCTCGACCACTTCAACCTGAACATCGCCCCTGGCGAGATCTTTGGCCTGCTGGGCCCCAACGGCTCGGGCAAGACCACGTCCATCAACTGCATCCTGCAGCTGCTTGCCTACGACAAGGGCGCCATCGAGCTGTTCGGCGAACCCATGACGCCCGCCCGCTACGACCTCAAGCGTCGCATCGGTGTGGTGCCGCAACAGGTGGCGGTGTTCGACGAGCTCACGGTGCGCGAGAACATCGACTATTTCTGCAGCCTCTACGTCAACGACCGCAAGCGCCGCCGCGCGCTGGTGGACGAGGCGATCGACTTTGTCGGCCTGGGCGACTTTGCCAAGTTCCGCCCCGGCAAGCTCTCGGGCGGCCTGGCGCGTCGTCTGAACATTGCCTGCGGCATCGCGCACAAGCCCGAGCTCATCTTTTTTGACGAGCCCACGGTGGCGGTCGACCCGCAAAGCCGCAATGCCATCCTGGAAGGCATCTGCCGCCTGCGCGACGAAGGCGCCACGGTGGTGTATACCAGCCATTATATGGAGGAAGTCGAGCAGATCTGCAGCCGCATCATGATCATGGACGGTGGGCGCGTGCTGGCGCAGGGCACCAACGACGAGCTCAAGCGCATGATTCAGATGGGCGAGAAGATCGTGATTGAGGTCGGCGAGGTGCCGAGCGCGGCGCTCGGTGCCGTCGCGAGCCTGCCGCATGTCCTGGACCTGTCGGCGACGGCGGGCCAGCTCACGTTTTCGTGCGAGGCGAGCCCGCATAACCTGACGGACATTCTCGATGCGCTGCGCTCGTACGACGTGCCGCTCGGCCGCATCTACTCCGAGCCGCCGACCCTCAACGACGTGTTCCTCGAGATCACCGGCCGCGAGCTGCGCGACTAGGGGGCGGCCATGTTCAACACCATCATCATCACGCTCAAGACGCTGCTGCGTCGGCCGAGCACGTGGGTCTGGGGCGCGGTCTTTCCCATCGCGCTTTCCACGATGTTCATGTTTATGTTCGCGAACCTGAGCTCCGACGGCAAGGTCGACCCGGTGCCGGTTGCCGTTGTCACCGACGAGGCCTGGGGCGCTTCGACCTTTAAGGGTGTGGCGACGTCGCTTGCCGAGGAGGGCGACGACCAACTTCTCGAGATCCACGAATGCGACGACGCGGCCGCTGCGAACCGCGCACTCAAGGCGGGTGAGGTCGCGGGCATCTACGCGGTCGACGCCGCGGGCGCGCCCAGGCTCACGCTGCTCTCGAGCTACGACAGCTCGCGCGCGTCCACGGTGCTCGTCGACCGCAGCATTCTGGAGACGGTGGCAAGCTCGTATACGCAAAATGCTGAGATCATGGCCCAGATTGCCCAGGACAACCCGGCGGCGCTCGCCGACCCGGAGGCGGTTGCGCGCGCCCTGTCGCTCGAGGGCGGAACCCGTCGCGTGAGCCTGACACGCACCACGCCCGATGGCACGACCATTTACTACAATGCGCTCTTTGGCCTGGTCGCGATGATGTCTGCCGAGTTTGCCGCCTTGAGCGTCGTCGATTTGCAGCCCAATCTGTCGGGCTTAGGGGCCCGTCGCTGCGTGGGCGGCGTTTCCAAGACGGCCTCGCTGGCCGGCATCTTTATCGGCTCGTGGCTTGTCTCCTTTGCCTCGATGGCGGTCGCGATCGGCTACGTGCGCCTGGTCGTTGGCGTCGACTTTGGCGGGCGCGAGGGGCTTTGCTTGGTTGGCGGCGCCGCATCCGCGCTTGCCGCAACGGGCTTGGGGCTCTTTGTGGGCACGCTGCCCGTTAAGGGCGGCAAGGCGTCCAAGTCGGGCATCCTTACGGGCTTCGCCACCACGTGCGCCCTGTTCGCCGGCCTTTACGGCGAGCCGGCGATGGCGCTTGCCGACGACGTCGCCCGCGCCTGCCCGGCCGAGTGCTGGCTCAATCCCGTCAAACTCATCTGCGATATGTTCAACCGTCTGTATTTCTTTGAGGACCTGGGACCGTTTGCCGTTCGTGCGGGCGCGCTCGTCCTGATGGCCCTAGTGTTTGTCGTCGTCGCCACGCTGGTGTTTGGAAGGAGTCGCTATGAGCACCTTTAAGACCGCGCTTCGCATGGCGCTGGCGCACCCGTTTTACCTGCTCATCTACACGGTGTTCATCTCGCTCATGGGCGTGTTTATCGCGGCATCGGTGAGCTGGAACTCGTCGCAGCTCACCGAGTACGAGCCCTACGACACCAATGTGATCGTGGTCGACCGCGACGACAGCGACCTTTCGCGGGCGCTCACCAAGCACTTGGGGTCGCGCTTTGACCTGGTCACAGGCGTCGGCGACGACACGTACGATCTTGCGGATGCGCTCTCCAAGAGCAACAGTGCCAAGGGCAGCGCCGACTGCGTGTTCTTTATCCCGGAGGGATTTGAGGCCGACCTGATCGCGGCCGCCCGTGCGGGGGAGACCTTGCCCAAGCTCGACGTGACGTACGGCTCCGGCACCATGGCGGCGGCGCTTTCGTCTGCCGAGGCCTCGCGCTGGATCTCGCTCGCGGGGGCTGCGGCGGCACTTGAACTCGCTGCCTCCGACGGCGACGTCGCCAAGGCTGCCGAGCATGCCGCCGCCAAGCGCGCCGAGGTCCAGATCGAGCAGGTCAAGGTCGATTCGACTGCCGCCGCCACGCTCGAGTCGTATTTCAACTTTGGCGCGTACGCGATCATCTCGTCGGTCATCGTGTCGGTGGGCCTGGTGTTCTCGGGCATGAACGAGCCCGAGCGCGTACGCCGCATGGATGCCGGCCCGGTTTCCGAGCGCCAGCGCTCGCTCGCCGTATTCGCGGCCGCCGCCGTGCTCACCGTTTGCATCTGGCTTGTGTCGAGCATGATGGGCGTCGTGGGCTTTGCCGGCGCGGTTGCCGAGGTCGGCGTGGGCCGCGTGTGCCTGGCGCTGGCGGCGACGTTTGCTCTGGCGCTGACGCCGCTGGCCGTTGGCTTTGCGCTATCGAGCATGGGTGCGCGCGAGGAGCTGCTCAACGGCGTGGGCAACCTGCTCGGCATGCTCATGACGTTTTTGGGCGGCGCCTGGATGCCGCTGTCGCTGATGGGCTCGGCCGTGCAGACCGTGGCGCATTTTGTTCCGACGTTTTGGGTGAACGACGCGATTGGCAAGGCGCTCGCCTCGGACCTGACGTCTGCCGTGTTGGGCGACATCGCCTGCGACCTGGGCGTCACCGTGCTCTTCGCCGCCGCCATCGCCGCCGTGGGCCTAGCCCTCACCCACACCAAAGCCCGAGCCTAGCCGCCTAGCCATCGGGTACTCATTGGGGACAGACTTAAACGACCAAGAGCGGTTATTGGGGACAGACTTAAACGACTAGTCATTGGGGACAGTCCTTGCCGATCCGCCGGCTTGCCGGTCGGGTTGGCAAGGACTGTCCCCATC
>CAKUHK010000083.1:0-9498 GCA_934655965.1 uncultured Collinsella sp. | reverse complement strand
GCTTGCCCGTATCGTAGGCAATGCGTCGAATGCTCGCCATCGACATTTATCGATGGCATATTTCAGACTGTAATGGGGGGTGGCGATGAGGCGACGCCGACAGTCTTCCGTATATAGTCCGGGTGGATGCGGGTGTGGCTTGCTACTGCTTCCGGTTATTGCTGTGAGCATTGGCGTGATGTTTGCGCTTGCCGGGTTGGCCGCGGCGGCGCTCGTGCTGCTGATTGTGGCCATTGGCGTGACGGTCTGGCTGTGCCGTTCTCGCGAGCAACGTCGTGCCGATGGTAAGACCAATGTTGGATGGATCGCCTTTTTGGTCATCGCATACCCACTGAGCATCAGCTATCTGGCGTTCTTTGTCTTGTTGATGATCAGCGCCTTTACCGGGGAATCCGTCGCAGTGGGTTGATGCCGCCTGCAGACGGTCGCGTAAAGTGCGTTTGCTCGGCGCCTGGACAACTGCATTGGCCGTTTACCGCAGTCTTAGCTCTGAGCTAATGAATTCAAGCTCAATCCTTCCTACGATGTGCTGTGTGCCGGCGCGGTAGCCGGATCGTAGGAAGGATGCATTATGAAAAAGCTCGAAAACGAAGTGCTGCTGAGCCGTCGCGCTGCGCTTGGCGCATTCGCAACTGTTGCTCTGGGGACCGCTGGATTCCTCGCCGGTTGTGGCAGCGATAAGGCGACCGTCACCGAGGATGCCGACGATGGCGATAAGAAGGAAGAGTCGAAGAAAGAAGAGCAGGCTACGACCGATTTGGCCGTTGGCACGACGGTGACCACGAACGCCGGCCTCTCCGTCGTTGTTGACTCTGTTCAGACGGGTCTTACCAATTATGACGGTTCGACCATGACGGGTATTCACGTCACGTACGTCAACAATGGCGACGAGGGCGCGGACTACAATGTCTACGATTGGAAGGGCGAGGATGCCAACGGTGCTCAGCAGAACCAGGGTTATTACAGCGAGGGCTCCGATGAGCTGCAGTCTGGCACCCTTGCCGCTGGTGGTTCCGTGGCGGGCAATATCTACTTTGATGGCGACATCAAGAAGGCCCTGTATTTTGCCAACATGTTCGATAAGTCCGCGACTGCGAGCTGGGCGCTCGCCTAACTCGTTGCTGCTGTTGACCCTATGGGGAGGTGAAGCCGCGTGCCCGATAAAAAGTTGACCGAAGAGTTGCTCAACGAGCTCCTCGATGCACCAAGCATCGACGGCTACATAAAGGAGCACGACTTTGCCTCCCCGTCGCTTTCGGACTACTTAAAGCAACTGCTGCAAGAGAAGGGGCTCGAGCGTTCGCGTGTGGTGCGCATGGCCGACCTCAACGAGACGTTTGGCTATCAGATTTTTACCGGCGCGCGCCATCCGAGCCGCAATAAGGTACTGCAGATTGCCTTTGCCATGGCGCTGACGCTCAAAGAGGCCAATCGCGCCCTGACGGCCGCCGGCGCAAGTGTCCTTAACTGCAAGGATCGTCGTGATGCGATTATCATCTTTTGCATCGACCGCGGCTGCAGCCTGCAAAAGGTTAATGAGGAGCTGTACCGCTTTGGTGAGGAGACGGTGAGTTAATGGTTGATGGCTGAGCCGGTGGTGCCGCCAGAACTGCCATGCAACCGAACGGTGCGCGGATGCCATGAGGTGTGCGCGCCCTGCGTTATTATGGACGCTATGGATACTCAAAGCTCAACATATTCCGACGATGAGCTGACGGCCGTGCTCGCCGAGCACCTGGCGTCACTCGACCGCGACGACAGCTATCGTACAGATCGTGTGCTTAAGCGTTCGGACGTAGAGGCAACTGAACTCGTCTACTTTGAGGGGTCTGGCGGCGGCTCGCTCGGTCCCTTTGTGCGCAAGCGCATCGACGCGTCGGCTCAGATTGGCGGGGCATACGAGCGCCTGTTTGCGGCACAGCGGGCTGGACGACGTTTTGAGCACTTGCCCCGGATTGTCGACTGCCGTCGCGTGGGCGACGAGCTTTGCGTGGTCATGGAATATGTCGAAGGCGAGACGCTCGAGGCCCTGGTGGGGCGTTTGGGCGCGACCCCTGATTATGCGTGCGAGCTGTTTGGCGCCTTGTGTGACGCGGTGGGCGAGCTCCATGACGGCTTTGCTGTGGCGGGGGAGGTGCCGGTGCCGGTGATTCATCGTGACCTTAAGCCGTCGAACATTATCGTGTCGGGTGTGAGGTATGCGGCCGATGCCGGCATGACCTTTTCGTCGCTGGTAATCATCGATTTGGGGATTGCACGCGTATGGCGCGATGGCGCCGATGCCGATACCGTCAAGTTTGGCACACGGCCCTACGCGCCGCCCGAGCAGTATGGTTTTGGGCAGACGAGCGTGCGCAGCGACGTCTATGCGCTCGGCGCGCTCCTGTTCTTTTGTTTGACAGGGACCGACCCCAAGCCGGGATGCGGCATGCGTGAGCAGTGTGAGGCGCATGGCATTCCCACCCCGCTGGCCGATGCGATTTGCATGGCGATGGCGCTCGATCCAGCTAAGCGCTTTGCGAGTGCGGCGGCGTTGGGGCACGCCGCGCTCGCGGCATATGAGCTGTGCCTGCCAGTCTCATCGTCTGCCGGCGCAATGAGACCCGCTGCGACTCGGGCGGCTTCTCCTGCGCCGTTGCCTTCTACGCAACAGCACCTGGCCGCCTCGCCGCTGACGCCTGCCCGCAAGAGCCTGCTTTCGCGGATTCCGGAACCCATCGGGCGTATTTGGAACGGCATTATCTACGCGGCAACCTTGCTGCTACTGGTCGGAAGCCATTTTGCCGTGTTTCAGCCCACGGGAGCCAACCGCAGCTATCCAACGTGGTTTTTGGCCCTTGAGTATTTCCTTATGGTCGATGGAATGGTGCTGCTTATCTCGTTTGGCATGCTCGATCGCCGCAGACTTCGACGTCGCTTTCCCGTGCTCGATCGCTATCGGGGTCGTGAGTTTGCCATGCTGTGGCTCAAGGCGTTGGGGATTATGAGCGTCGTTATGATCTTGGTTATTGCCATCGGTAATGCGACCGGTATCGTTGCCTAGCTATAGCTTCTAAAAGAAAAGGGCCCCGTTTGGGGCCCTTTAAAGTTGTGCTTAGATACGGTTCATCTGGGTTGCAACCTTGTTGTACCAGTCCTGCCACGTGGGCGGGCAGTACTTTTTGGCTGCCGCCGGGGTAAGCGTGGAGCCGTAATTGCGACCAAGATAGGCCACATGGGCTGCGATACCCTCGCCCCAGCTGCCAAAGCTACGCCAGCCGCCGCCGACGGCGCTCCAGCCCCAGGCATTGTAGGAGTTGGCGCAATAGAGACCCTTGCTGCTCTCGATGCAGGCGATGGCGGGGGACCAACGGGGGTCAACACCGGTGTTCCAAGCGGCCACGGCAAAGTTATAACCCTGGCCCGCCATGGGGGAGCCGGCGAGGTAGTTGTCGATACGGCTCGTCCACTCGTTGATAAACGAGTCGTAATCGGAGTTGCCGGTATTGGCGTTGTTCACCGTGGTGTCGATGGTGGTGTTGGCGTTGTTGGCCTGGCTGTTGGAGTTGTTGCCGCTCACGCCCTCGCCCGAGAGCTTCTCGGCGGCTGCGGCCTTGTCGGCCTCGAGCTTGGCCAGCTCGGCGGCATTTTCCTGCTCGGCCTTTGCCTGCGCTTCGCTGCGGAGCTGCTGGGCCTGAGCCAGTGCATCCTCGGCGTTTTTCTGCTCAGCTTCGAGCTGGGACTTGGCCTGCTCGAGCTCGGTCTTGTTCTGCTCGAGCTCGGTTTGCATTTTGTTGAGCTCTTCGATCTCGTCGACGCTCGAGCTCGTGATCTGGTTGGTGTACTTGCAGGTGGTGATAAATTCGCCCAGGCTCTGCGCGTTGACCAGGAAGCTCACGAAGGGATTGGTTCCCTTCTGGTACTTATACAGATCGCGCATGGCGGAGCTTGCCTTGGCCTGCTGATCGGGAAGCTCGGCTTCGATCTCCTCGATGCTTGCCTCGTTGGTGTCGATCTGCTTCTGCAGGTCATCGAGCTTGGTGCGGGCGTCGTTGTAGGCGCTCGTGGCGGCTTCGATCTTCTGTTGGGCGGCGGAAAGCTGATCCTGCGTTGCCTGCGAGGCGGCATATGCCGCGACGGGGGAGAGCATCGGCGTGGCCGTCAGTGCAACGGCGAGCGCGGCGCTCGTGATGATACGAGCCGGCTTCGACGCGATGAGCGCTGCGGTGCGATGGTTCGAATGCTGCATCCAGTCCCTCTGCAATCAATCGTAGGTTATGGTTCGAAACGTATTCTACTACTGCTTTCGACCTCAACTTGAACCTTAAAGGTTCCAAAGGGTCAAGTTGAACTTGAGGCTTTGGCTTTGACCTGCGGGAATGGTGAATTGTTAAGAAACCATAGAGTTCAACTTTAACGTTACGGAACCCTGTTCGAGAGGCGATCTGACGGTTAAAGCCATCTTAACGTGTGGTTTTGCGGCTATATCGTTCCCTCGCGGCGGGCCTGCTCAACCTCTCTGAGTGCATCGGCGGGAGTAAAGGAGCAGGTGCCGTCACCGAGTTTGACCGTCTGGATGTCGTCTCCGACATGGACCACTCCACCTTGTAGCACCACGCCGAAAATGCCCTCGTGGGGAAAGATGCAGTCGCCGGCGAGATAGTAGATGGCGCAGCGTGTGTGGCAGACCTTGCCGATCTGGCTGATCTCGATCAGGACGTCATTGCCAATCTTGAGCTGCGTGCCCAGGGGGAGTGTGAGCAGGTTGATTCCCTGGGTGGTGAAGTTCTCTCCAAAATCGCCCTTGTGCACATCGAGTCCGCGCGCCTGCGCCGTCTGGATAGATTCTGCGGCCAAAAAAGAGACCTGGCGGTGCCAATGCCCGGCATGCGCATCGGAGGCGAGTCCAAACTGCTCGATGACGGCATCGTGCCCATCGGCGACGGGCGTCTTGCGCGTGCCCTTGTGCGCCGATGTATTGATCGAGACGATGCGGCCGGGTCCGGCGTAGGCATCGGCGGCGGTGCGCAGAGGGGCGGTCGTCTTCGCGCGCTCGGAAAGCTCGCGCCTCGCGGCGTCAATGACGGGGTTGTTGGTCGGGTGGTCCTGGGGCACGCGTGCACCTTTCGACGAGGCTGGCAACATGTTGAATCCTACAACAAAGGTAGGTTCATTGCCTGATGTCGTACACCGGTGATTGTCGTATTTTCATCGGGTTTGATGCACCGCATGCCATAGATACGGTGGAGCTTTGGGGAGCGGTGGCTTGGCACGCTAGAATAGATGAGTTGCATAAAGACCGCCCGTTGCGTGGGCAGTTCTAGATAGGAAGAATTCCATGTCATTGCAGTTTACAGAGCGTGAGTTTATCCCCGTGCTGCTCGGCGGCGACATCAACGCCTATTCGGTGGCGCGTGCCTTCTATGAGGAGTATCAGGTCAAGAGCCTCGTCTTTGGCAAGTACCAGACCGGCCCTGCGTATCGCAGCCAGATCATCGACTACACGCCTAACGTGGATATCGATACCATGCCGGTCATGATCAAGACCGTCAACGGTGTCGCGCAGGCCAATCCCGATAAGAAGATTATCCTTATGGGCTGCGGCGACAACTATGTAGCGCTTGCCGCGCAGGCTCAGGATGCCGGCGAGCTTGCCTCGAACATCATTGCGCCCTATGCGCCCTACGAGATGCTCGAGCAGTGCCAAAAGAAGGAAATCTTCTACGAGCTGTGCGAGAAGCACGGCGTGCCCTATCCGCATACGTTCACCTTTGCCATGGCGATGCTCAACGCTCAGGGCGAGGCGCCCGCCGAGGTGCTCGACCAGATCGACTTCCCCTTCCCGATGATCCTGAAGCCGTCCGACGGCATCATGTGGTGGGAGCACGAGTTCGAGGGGCAGAAGAAGGCCTACGAGATTGCCGATCGCACGGAGCTCGAGCAGGTCATTCGCGATGTCTACGCGAGTGGCTACACCGACGATCTGATACTGCAGGACCGCGTACCCGGCAACGATGAGTACATGCGCGTGCTCACGAGCTATTCCGACCGCAACGGCAAGGTGCGCATGATGTGCCTGGGCCATGTGCTGCTCGAGGAGCATCAGCCCCACGGCGTCGGTAACCATGCCTGTATCATCACCGAGCCCAACGACGAGCTCATGGGCGGCGTGCGCAAGCTGCTCGAGGACCTCAAGTTTACGGGTTTCTCTAACTTTGACGTCAAATACGACGAGCGCGACGGCTCGTTTAAGTTCTTCGACTTTAATACGCGTCAGGGCCGCAGCAACTACTATGTCACGAACAGCGGCTTTAACGTTGCCAAATACGTGGTGGACGAGTACGTATGCAACCGCCCGTTTGAGCCGGAGTTTGTGACGGCGCAGGATGAGGCGCTGTGGATGGTCGTTCCCATGGGCGTGGTCGACAAGTACGTTAAGGACCCCGATCTGCGCGCCAAGGCGCATCGCCTGGTCAAGGAGGGCAAGGCTGCCGATCCCTCGTTTATGAAGGGCGACTTCGTCTTTAACCGCTGGCTGCGCATGTGGCACACCAAGCTGCGTCACTTTAAGCTGTTCAAGACGTATTACAAATAAGATGTGCGCCGCGCCCGTCCGTTCTATATCGGGCGGGCGCGGGTATGATATGCGCAATTGTGCGGGCGTCACCAAGGAGGCGGCGATGGAAAAGCTAGGAGTTATCGGCGGCATGGGCGCCGAGGCCACGTCGTATTACTACGACCAGGTTGTGCGCCATACGGCGGCTACCTGCGATCAGGAGCATATCGATATGGTGGTGCTTTCCAAGTCGACCATGCCCGACCGCACGCTTGCCATCAAGACCGGTGAGCACGCCGAGCTGCTGGCGACCATGAAGGAGTGCGCTCAGGCGCTCGAAGCGCTGGGCTGCGCTCATATCGCGATACCCTGCAACACGTCGCACTACTTCTACGATCAGATTCAGTCGTTTACCTCGGTCCCCATCATTCATATGCCGCGTGAGTCGGTGCGTTATGCCTTGGCTGGTGCGGTGATGGGGGAGTGCGAGTTCGACCCCAACTTGAGCATGCCGGCAGAGCCGGTGCGCAAGATCGGCATCATGGGCACCGATGGTACCGTGGGCGCGGGCGTCTATGGGCGCGAGTGCGAGGCGGCTGGCGTGGAGGTCGTTTATCCCAGCGAGAAGCGCCAAGCCGATGTGATGTCGCTGATCTATGATGACGTGAAGGCCGGACGGGAGCCCGATATGGATAAGTTCGATCGCGTGATGTGGGAGTTTGCCCGCAGCGGGTGCGACCGCGTCATCCTAGCTTGCACGGAGCTTTCGGTGCTGCAGAAGTATCGCGAGATGCCCGAGATTACCCTCGACGCGATGGATGTCCTGGTGCGCGAATCCATCATCCGCAGCGGCGTCCCCTACCGCCTCTAGCTCCCGACCTATCAAAAAGGGGCAGGTTTATTTCGGTAGGCTTTATCTGGGAAAACAGCAAAGGCCCCGGCTCGTTTGGCGCGAGCCGGGGCCTTGTGCGTTAGGCTGTTGGTGCTGGCGATGAGCTAGAACAGGAAGCCGAGGATGATGAGGACGACGCCGATGGCGAGCACGGCGATGTCCAGGCCCTTGATGGGGTAGCGCTTATACGAGCTGGCGCGCGTGCGCAGGTAGAAGCCGCGCTGTTCGGCGGCAAGCGCGGTGGCGTCGGTCTTGCCCACGCTCGAGATAAGCAGCGGTATGCACAACGGCAGCATGAGCTTGAGCTTCTTGATGGGGTTCTTGGTGTCGTACTCGACGCCGCGTGCGGTCTGCGCCTCCATGATGGCGTTCATCTCCTGGCCAAACACCGGCACAAAGCGCAGTGCCGTGGTAAAGGTAAAGGCATAGCGATACGGCACGTGCAGCACCTCGACGCAGGCGTTGGCAAGGTCGTTGAGCTTGGTTACCATGAGCATGAGAATGAGTGGCAATGCCACACCCAGCAGGCGCAGGCAGGCCTTTGATCCGGTGATGAGCCCCGTGTCGGTGATAAAGCCCCATATCACGTTGCCATCGCGCATAAAGGCCAGCTGGAGCAACAACATGATAAGTGCGAGCGGAATCAGCAGCTTGAGCAGCGAGAACAGGCGATCGACGACGCCGGCGTAGGCGCCCAACGCAAGGGTGAGTGCCAAAAAGCCCAGCAGCGCCACATAGGTGTCGGACAAAAAGATGCCGATGATGATGGCGGCGGCAAGGCCCAGTTTGACGACCGGGTTCAGGCGATGCAACAGCGTATCGCCCGGCATATAGTCGATGACATTAACCACGGCGGACCATCTCCTTGGTAATGCGGACGATATCGGTGACCTCGCTCACCTGCGCAAAAGCGGGGGAGACGGAGGATGCCAAGCGGCGCGAGAGCTCGATGACCTGGGGCGGCTCCACGTAGGCGTGGTGCATAAGCTCGATATTCGAGAACAGCTCGTGTGTGCGGCCTCGGTCGAGGATGTGGCCGTCGGCCATCACGACGATGCGCTCGGCAAAGTCGGAGACGACTTCCATGTCGTGGCAGACCATGATCACAGCGCAGCCACGCTCGGCCATGGTACGCACCGTTTCCATGACGGTCATGCACTCGCGGTAGTCAAGGCCGCTCGTGGGCTCGTCGAGCACAACAATCTTGGGCTCAACCACTACGACGGAGGCGAGCGCCACCATTTGACGTTGGCCGCGCGAGAGCGAGAAGGGCGCCTCGTCGGCGGGCAGGCCAAAGCGGTCGATGACCAGCTGGGCGCGACGTAGGGCCTCGGCACGATCGATGCCGGCGAGCTCTAGGCCAAAAGCGACCTCGTCAAGCACGGTATCCTTGCAGATCTGACGGTCGGGGTTTTGGAAGAGGGTCGCGACCTCGCGGGCGATGCGGCTCGTGGGGACGGTTGCGGTATCCAGCCCCGTGACGCGCACGCTGCCCGAGGAAGGCTTAAGCAGGCCCGTGAGCAATTTGGTGAGCGTGGTCTTGCCGGCGCCGTTTTGGCCGACGATGCCCACGAGCTCGCCGGGGTAGAGGGTCAGGTTGAGGTCGTGGACGGCGGCGCCGCCATGGGGATAGGCAAACTCAACGTGTTCGAAGGTGAGCACGGGTTCGGCGTCTTTGGCGTGCGGGCGCAGCGACGGCGCGTGCGGTGAGCTTGCAGGCGCTTGAATGTCGCTGGCGGCGCGGGCGGGGTCGACGATGCCCGTAATCAGGCGTTCGGCTTCATCGACATCCAAGCAAGGGGTGCCGCTTGCCAGACCATCGGCCGCGAGACTATTGAAGATGCGTGTGACGCGGGGGCAGTCGACGCCGATGGTGCGAAGCTCATCGGCGCGCGCAAAGACCTCGTGCGGCTCGCCCTGTAGCGCGATTTCGCCATGGTTGAGCACGAGCACGCGGTTGCAGTACTCCGAGAGCAGGGCGACCTTTTGCTCGACGACGGCGACCGCGTGTTCCTGGGGTCGAACGAGGGCGGCATCCGTGGCGATGCGCGCTATGTGCTCGATCGCTTTG
>CAKUHK010000082.1:0-9603 GCA_934655965.1 uncultured Collinsella sp. | reverse complement strand
TGGCTCCCCGGGTAGGACTCGAACCTACAACAGCGCGGTTAACAGCCGCGTGCTCTACCATTGAGCTACCGAGGAATAGGTGCGTGCTCTCAAGCAACGAAGTTTATTATACGGACGATTACGCTCAGGGCAAGAACTTTTTTAAGAAATTTTCTGCGACCCGCACCCGCATGCATGGGCACCGGCAAGCTCCTCTCCTAAGTTGCGGTGAAATACGGACTGATTGGCCGTCAAATGCCGTAATTCAGTCCCTATTTCACCGCAACTTCGGAGGGGTATGAGAAGCGCCCCCGAGCGGATGTGCTTGGGGGCGCTTTTTGCTTGCGAGATTAGCTCTCGATGTAGTCTTTCAATTTGCTAGAACGGCTGGGGTGGCGGAGCTTGGCCAGGGTCTTGGACTCGATCTGGCGGATACGCTCGCGCGTGACGCCAAACTCGCGACCGACTTCCTCGAGCGTGCGGGGATGTCCGTCGACAAGGCCAAAGCGCAGCTCGATAACCTTGCGCTCACGATCGGCAAGCGAGTCGAGCACCTGGGTGAGCTGCTCCTGCAGCATGGAGAAGCTGGCAGCATCGGGCGGAACGATAGCCTGGGAGTCCTCGATGAAGTCACCCAGCTGGGAATCCTCTTCCTCGCCGATGGGGGTCTCGAGCGACACGGGCTCCTGCGAGATCTTCTGGATCTCGCGGACGCGGTCGGCGCTCATATCCATCTCGGCACCGATCTCCTCGGGGGTCGGGTCACGACCCAGGTCCTGGAGGAGCTGGCGCTGCACGCGGACGAGCTTGTTGATGGTCTCGACCATGTGCACGGGAATACGGATGGTACGGGCCTGGTCGGCGATGGCGCGCGTAATGGCCTGACGGATCCACCACGTGGCGTACGTGGAGAACTTGAAGCCCTTCTGGTAGTCGAACTTCTCGACGGCGCGGATCAGGCCGAGGTTGCCCTCCTGGATCAGGTCCAGGAACAGCATGCCGCGACCGACATAGCGCTTGGCGATGGAGACGACCAGACGCAGGTTAGCGCTGATGAGCGCCTGCTTGGCCTCGAGGCCTACGTTCTCAATACGGGTCAGGCGACGCATCTCGGCGCGCGTGAGCTCGATCTCGCCCGCCTCGGCAGCCTCGAGCTTCTCGGTGGCCTCCAGGCCGGCCTCGATCTTCATGGCCAGATCAACCTCTTCGGAGGCGGTCAGCAGGTCGACCTTACCGATCTCCTTGAGGTACATGCGAACCGGATCGCCAGTCAGCATCACCGTGGAGGCATCGATGCCGCGCACGCGCGAGCGCGAACGGGACGTGCGCACGGTGCGCTTCTTCTTGCTCTTGGAGGAACCCATCTCGGCATCGGCCTGACGGGCCATCTTAAGCTCGTGATCGTCGAGCGAGCCGGAATCGTGCTCGTCGTCGTCATCGAAATCGTCGGTATCGTTATCGTCATCGTCGACGTCCATGGGGGCGTCGTCGTTTCCGCTCGCGGAGATAATCTGGATGCCGCTGTTGCGCAGCGCGGAATATACCGCGTTGAGCTGCTCGTCAGTTACATCGATATCCTTCAGGGCGACCTGAATCTCGTCCTCGGTTACCGAAGTCCTGTTTGAGCCGTTGCCCATGAGCTTTGCAACGTAGGATTCCAGCCCAGTACCCGTGCTCTCAGTCTTTTTAGGCACAGATTCTCCCTTCATAGTCCACAGGACTCATTACTTTAGCACACACATAGACGTCTATACCCAAAATAAAGACAGGATATAGGCGAGATTACGCTGGTTGACCACAACATCTAGGCCTGATCGGCGCCCGCGGTCTCCAAGCCGATCAAACGGAACGGGTCGGCTACGCCACCGATCGACTTTTCGAGCTCGCGCTGACGCTGTGAATCTTGCACCGCCTGCATGGTCAGCGCACGGCGAGCCTCATCATCGAGCGAACGATCCTGGCGCAGCTTGGCCTGTGCGGCTCGCATACGACGCTTGATGGTGTAGAGCTCGAGCGTGTCAAGCATAAACACAATGTTCGTCTCGGTCGGGTGCTTGCTCGTCGCCGAGATGCGCCCGGCACTGACAAGCGTTGCCGCCTCGGGGCACACCGCGCGCGCCGCATCCATGCAGGCCGCGGGATCGGTTCCCGGCGGCGTTGCCAGCACGGCCCAGGCAATGGACTCGTGACGCGGGTCCACCCACTCGATCGAGCAGATTCGCTCGGCATACGTACGGAACAAGTCGGGATAGCTCGTGAGCATCGTGAGCAGCTCGCGCTCCCCCACCAAGGACTTGCGCTCCAAATCGGTCAACACGATCGGCATCGACGGAGCTGCCGCCGCACCCGAACTATCGGCAACGGGTGCGGCGCTTTCCATCCCCGCCGGCACATCGATTGGCGGCAGGTCTTCGTCGACCTCCACCGGCGCGGCCCCATAGGCATCAAGCGGAACGTAGTCGTACGGGCCCTCCTCAACCGGCGCAGAAACGGGCGGCGTCGCACCTGCGGCCCAGGCACCGCGACCGGCACTGCGAGCGCCAGCCGCACCGCCGCCCGAGCCTCGTCCCTGCGAACCGCCCGCGCGCTCGGCCTGCGCCCGCTGGCGCTCGTAGTTCTGCTCACGACGGCGCTCGGCATCCTCGCGCTTGGCGACATCGCGAAAAACGCGGCCCGAGCTCGCGCGCACCGTCTCCAGATCCAAGCCAAGCAGGTCGGCAATCTGGATAAAGTACGTATCGATCATGTAGCTGTCGCGCAGCGGATAGATGAGCGTCAGTGCGTCCTCGAGCGCCTTGGCACGGCCGCCCGGCGTGGTAATGTCGCTCGACTCCTGCAGCGAACGGTACACAAAGTCCATGAGGGGCTCGGCCGCATCTATGCGTGCCTGCAGAGCCTCGCCACCGTGCGCCGTGATGAACTCCATAGGATCGTTGCCGTCGGGCAACACCACACAGCGCAGGTCCATCGAATCCTGCTCGATAAACTGAATCGCGCGGCGGGCGGCCTTTTGACCGGCAGCATCACCGTCGAACATATACACGATGCGCTTGGCAAAGCGGGTGAGCGTCTTTACGTGATGCTCCGTCAGCGCCGTACCCAGCGTGGCGACGACATTTTTGATCCCCGCCTCCCAGCAGGCGATGCAGTCGGTATAGCCCTCTACCACGATAGCGGTATCCTGCGCGACGATAAACTCCTTGGCCCAGTTAAAGCCGTAGAGGTTTCGCTTTTTATGGAACACGCTCGTCTCGGCGGTGTTGAGGTACTTGGGCTGACCGTCACCCATAATGCGACCGCCAAAGGCGATGTTGTGACCCTGTTCATCAAAGATGGGAAACATCACACGGTCGTAAAAGCGATCCGCGAGCTGTCCGCGCCCGCGGCTGACGGCCACGTTGGCGTCAATCATCTCCTGCGGGGTAAAGCCCGCCTGCGACAGGTGGGACACCAGCATGTTGCGGCCCGGAGCAAAGCCCAGGCAGTAACGGCGACAAACGTCACCGCCCATACCGCGGCTGGCGAAGTACTCACGCGGACGGCTGTCCTTACCGCGCATGAGCATGGTGTGGTAAAACTGGGCGGTCTCGGCGCACAGGTCGTAGATGCGGGCACGCTTGGTGCCGCGCTCACGCTGGGCACCGGTATCGTGCAGCTCAATGCCGGCACGATCCGCCAAGTACCGGATCGACTCGGGAAAACTCAGGTTCTCGCGCTTCATAATATAGGTGAAGACGTCGCCGCCCTCACCGCAGCCAAAGCAGTGCCACACCTGTGTAGCAGGGATAATGTGAAACGATGGGGTCTTTTCGCCATGAAAGGGACAGCAACCCCAAAACTCGTGACCACGAGGCTTGAGTTCAACCGTTTCCTGAACGATGGCAACAAGGTCGGACGCAGCGCGTACCTGATCTTTTTCCTCATCGCTAATCACGGATATTCACCCCCTGCTCACCCAAGTTGTGACGGATATCGTCAATGTTACCCTCGACGGTCGCAATCAACTCATCGAGGGAATCGAACACGCGCGACGGGCGCAGCCAGCGCGTAAACGCCAGCGAAACGGAAGCGCCGTACAGGTCGCCCCTATAACCAATTAAGTTGGCCTCCAGATGCGCCGAGGCGGCATCGTCGGCATACGTCGGCGGCAGGCCGACGTTAACGGCAGCAGGCCACACGGTATCGTCGACGAGGACCAAGCCCTCGTAGACGCCATCGGCAGGCACTTGGATACCATCGGGCACCTGAATGTTTGCCGTGGGAAAGCCCATGTCGGAGCCCTCATGACGGCCGCGGATAACACCACCGCGCACCATATAGGGACGGCCGAGCAGCTCGGATGCCAGCTCCACATGACCCTGCCCCAGCTCATGACGGATGCGGGTAGCGCAGACGGTCTGCCCGTCGACGCAGAGCAGGTCGTGGCCGTATACGTCAACGCCGCGCTCAACACCCCAAGCGTGCATCTCGGCAACGCCCGACGCGCCACCGCGACCGAGCCGAAAATCGCTTCCCACGCGAATCGAGCGAATGTCGACCACGCGCGACAGCAGCGCGAGAAAGCCGACATGGTCGAGCGCTGCCACCTCGGGCGTAAAGGGAACGGCCACGACTGCATCGACCCCGGTCTGAGCCAGAGCATGCAGACGGTCGGCCGTCGTCATGAGTTTTTGAGCAGGCGAGAAGCTCACCACAACGTCTGGATCGGGATCGAAGGTGACCACGACCGCGCGGCAGCCATGGACACGCGCATCGCGAACGACAGCATCGATCAGCTCGCGGTGCCCCCGATGCACGCCATCGAACACGCCGATGGCGATCGAAGCGGCACCCAAGCTCGCGCACCCATCAAATCCCTCGGCAGAAACGATACGGGCCTCTTCCGACTCGCCCGCAAAAAAGATACGTGCGAGCTCATGGGAGGCCAGCATCATCGAACACCGCCGATCGCCTGCGGAAAGACGTGCTCCATCACAAAGCGGCCGCCCTCGATGCGCGCCAGCGCTTTGAGCCCGCCGTCGAGCACCAGCGCAAACGGCGCCTTCGACGAATCGAAGCTCGCAAGCGCACGCTCGACGGGAATGCGTCGACCGCACAGCAGGTCGTCGGCAAGATCGCCCGGCAAATCGACGCGCGTGGCGCCCAGAGCTGCGATGGGATCCAGAGCGAAACCGGCAGCGGACTCGGGAGAAAGCTCCTCGACCGCATGGCAGGCACCAATGGAAACGACGCCAGAGGCCGTACGACGCAGCGCGGAAATATGCGCGGCGCTATCGCAGGCGCGACCCAGGTCGCGAGCGAGCGCACGGATGTAGGTGCCCTTGCTTACCGAAAACGCCACGGTCCAAACGCACGTATCGCCCTCGCCGCTTACGGCAATCAGGTCGGCGGCATAGACCTCAACGGGGCGCGGAGGCAAATCAACCGCATTGCCCTCGCGCGCAGACTTGTAGGCGCGGACGCCGTTAACCGAGATGGCCGAAAACGCCGGCGGCACCTGCATCTGCGGGCCCAGCATGGCGGCCAAGCGCTCGCGGGCAAAGGCGGGATCGCGCAACTCGGGAGCAACAGCAACCGTGCGGACGGCCTCGCCCTCCGCGTCATCGGTGTTGGTCTCGGCGCCAAACGAGATGTCAGCGACATAGCTTTTGGTATCGAGGGTCAGCATGCCCAGCAGACGGGTTGCCTGGCCAACGCCCACCACCATGACACCCGATGCCATGGGGTCGAGCGTGCCAGCGTGGCCGACGCGCCGCTCATGGAGGGCGCGTCGGCATTGCGAGACCACATCGTGGGACGTACAGCCCACCGGTTTATCGACGGCGAGCAGCATATTCAATTGAGAAGGCGTACGACGAGCCATGTACCATCCAAAATGTTAGAGCTCGACGGTCACCGAAGCGGGATCCTCCCCTACCAACTCGGCCAGCATGGGAAGTGCCGCGGTGAGCGTCTCGAGAATCGTTCCGTTGTTGGAGAAACCGGCGGCGGCGGGATGTCCGCCTCCGCCAAAAGCAGCAGCGATCTCGGACACGTTGAGGTCGCCCTTGGAGCGCAGGTTGCCGCGCACCTTGGTATCGCCCTCAATGCCCTTCAGGAACAGGCAGACCTCCACGCCCATCACCGAGCGCACCACGTCGACCAGGCCGTCGCACTCATCCGAGGTGACGCCACAGGCCTCAAGGTCGCTCTGGTACGCATAGCTATACGCGACGCGCCCGTGGGCTACCGTCTTGATGCGGCCCATGACGATGGACTTGAGGTGCAAGAATTCGACGCGCATGCTCTGGTAGACCTCGAGCGCGACGCGTGCCGGATCGGCACCGTGTGCGACCAAGCGTGAGGCGGCATGGAACGCAGCAGCATCGGCGTTTTGGTACTGAAAACGGCCGGTATCGGTAACCAGGCCGCACAGCAGACAGGTCGCGATGTTATCGCGGGCGACAATGCCGCAATTGTCCAAGAAGCGGTCGATGATCATGGCGCAGGCCGCGGCATCGATGCACCTCAGGCTCAGCTCGGCAAACTCCTCGCGCGCCGGATGGTGATCGAAGCACACCACATGCGACGAGCGGCGAAGCACGTCGGCGGAGTTGTTCAGGCGCTCGACAACCGGCACGTCCACCGAAATGAATAGGTCCGGGTTGCCGGTGTATGCAGATGCCGGCACCAGGCGATCGGAACCCTCCATAAAGCGGTAGATGCGCGGAACCGGGTCATCGTCTGCCAGCAGCAGCGCAATGTCCTTGTTGGGGAAAAACTTCATAAGCGAGAGACCCAGACCCAACACGGAGCCCAAGGCATCGCCATCGGGAGACGTATGTCCCGAAATCGCAATGGAGGACGCACCCTCGATGAGCTCGAGGATGCGTCGCTGAATATCTGCAGACTCGCACGAGGCGAGATCGGCGGAATTAGTCATCTAAAGCTGCCTCCTGGGCGGCGTCCGCTATGGGATAGCCGTCCTCGTCCTTTTCGATCGCAAGCGTGGCGGGAACGTTTTCCAGCGCACGCGTGATGCGCTCGGCCTCGTCGGTCGAGCGATCGATGCGAAAATCGAGCTCGGGCGTGACGCGCCAATCGAGCGAGCGGGCCAACAGGCTGCGGATGCGGCCCTTGGCGCTCGCGAGCGCCTCCAAGACCTCATCGTAGCGGCTCGCATCGCACGACACGTACACGCGCGCGAACGAGCGGTCCACCGCGACCTCGACCGCGGTCAGGGTGACCAGGTCGAGACGCGGATCGGAAACCTCAAAAAGCAGGATATAACCGAGCTTCTCGCGAAGCTGCTCGCCCAGACGGCGGGTTGCCTGCGTTTGCTTCATAGCGCTACCCCCTACTCGGTACGGGCAACCTGGTCGATACGGTAACCCTCGATCTGGTCGCCGGGCTTGACGTCCTGGAAGTTCTCCAGGCCAATGCCGCCCTCGGAACCGCTCTTGAGGCTCTTGGCCTCGTCCTTGTAGTGACGCATCGAGGCGATCTTGCCGTTGAAGACCACGATGCCATCGCGTACAAGGCGCACTGAATCGGTCGCGGCGATCTCGCCCTCTTCGACGCGAACACCGGCAGCGATACCGACTTTGGGCACCTTGAAGGTGTCCAAAACGGTTGCGGTACCCGTGGAGACCTCGACCTCGGTGGGCTTGAGCATGCCGATGCGGGCGGCGTCGAGCTCCTCGAGGCACTTGTAGATAACGTCGTAGCAACGGATCTCGACTCCCTCGCGCTCGGCAGCGGAGCGGGCCTTACCGTCGGGACGGACGCCAAAGCCGATGATGATGGCGTTGGAGGCGTCGGCCAAGACGACGTCGGTCTCGTTGATGGCACCGACGGCGGAGTGGATCGTGTTGATGCGGACCTCGGACTGATCCATCTTGTCGAGCGAGTCCTGAAGGGCCTCGATGGAACCCTGGACGTCGGCCTTGATGATCAGGTTGAGCTCCTTGACCTCGGCGTCGGCGATGGTCTCGAAGAGGTTCTCGAGCGTCACGTGCTTCACGCGGCTCTGCTCCTCGATGCGGGCCTTGAGCGAGCGCTGCTCGGCGAGCTGGCGCGCGTCGCGGTCGTCCTCGAACACGCGGAACTCGTCACCGGCGTTGGGCACGGACTGCAGGCCCAGGATCTCGACGGCGTCGGAAGGACCGGCCTCGGTGACAGCGCGGCCCTTGGGGTCGAGCATGGCGCGGACGCGGCCATAGGTGAGACCGGCAACCAGCGTATCGCCCACGTGCAGGGTACCGCGGGTCACGAGCACGGTAGCGACCGAGCCGCGGCCCTTATCGAGCTTGGCCTCGAGGACGTTGCCGGAGGCAAAGGTGTCCGGGTTGGCCTTGAGCTCGAGCACGTCGGCCTGGAGCAGCACGGTCTCCAGAAGGTCGTCGATACCGATCTTCTGCTTGGCCGAGATGTTGACGAACATGTTCTGTCCGCCCCACTCCTCGGGGATGACGCCGTACTCGGTGAGCTCCTGGCGCACGCGGTCGGGGTTAGCGCCGGGCTTATCGATCTTGTTGACGGCGACGACGATGGGAACGCCGGCGGCCTTGGCGTGGTTGATCGACTCGACGGTCTGGGGCATGACGCCGTCGTCGGCGGCGACGATCAGGATGACGATGTCGGTCACCTTGGCGCCGCGGGCACGCATGGCCGTAAAGGTGGCGTGGCCCGGGGTATCGATGAAGGTGATCTTGCGGTCGTTGATCATGACCTGCGAAGCGCCGATGGCCTGCGTAATGCCGCCAGCCTCACCGGCAGCGACGCCGGTGTGACGGATGGCGTCGAGCAGCGACGTCTTACCGTGGTCGACGTGACCCATGACAGTGACGACCGGGGCGCGGGGCTTAAGGTCGGCGGGATCGTCGTAGAACGAGAAGGTGTTCTCCTCCTCGGGAGTGATGATCTTGATCTGACGGCCCAGGTCGTCGGCAACGAGCTCGACGAGGTCGTCGGACATGGACTGCGTCATGGTAAGCGGCGTGCCCAGCAGGAACAGGCGCTTGATGATGTCGTTGGCCGGAACGTCGAGCGCCTCGGCGAGCTCCTGGACGGTAACGCCCTGGGAGACCTTGATGGCGTCGAGGTCCTCGGGGTTCACGCCCTGGGCCAGCGCCTCCTCAATCTTGCGCTCCTCCTGAGCCTTTGCAGCCTCGCGCTCGCGCTTCTCCTTGCGCTTCTTGCGGCGACCGGTGGACTCGCGAGAGGCCTCCTCGACGGCGGCGCGGGCCTCCTCGAGCACCTTCTCGCGGCTGTATTCCTCGGCCTCGCGAGCCATGCGGCTGTAGTGGTCCTCTTCGTTGTTGTGACCGCCCTTGCGCTTCTTGCCCTTGCCCTGCTTGTCGGGGTTGGGGAAATCCATGCCGGCAGCGACGTTGTTGCTGGCATTGGTGCGATGGCTGTGCGGACGGCTCTCGGAGGCGTTGCGCTCGGAGCTGTTGTCGGAGGCGTTGCGATCGTTGCGACGGCCACCGCGGCGGTCGTTGTTGCCGCCACGACGGTTGCCGCGCTCGGCGGCACGCTCAGCCTTGGCCTTGTCCTCGGCGTCCTTTTTCTCCTTGAGCACGGTCTCCTGCGCGGCGATCTGGTCGAGCAGCGAACGGAAGCGCGAACCGGAATCGGAAGCGG
>CAKUHK010000081.1:0-9923 GCA_934655965.1 uncultured Collinsella sp. | reverse complement strand
CTTCGACGGTTAAGGACCGGTACAAAGCCTTCTCTGGAGACACGTTTTACGTAGCAGAGTACGACACGACCTACCGTCAGCTTCGCTACAACAAGGGCTACGACTATCTAGGCGCAGAGGCAATCAGCTATACGTCGGGTTGGTACCGCTCCAACTATGGACACATAACCCAGTTCAAGTGTAACTACCGTGTGTACAACTAAAGCAACCGGCCGGGACGAGGGGTGACGCAAAAGCGTCGCCCCTCGTTTTTAACCATGTCAACTGAACCTAGTTCAGTTTGGTTGATTTCCGATCTCAGCCGAACACATTGAGCGGAAAGGCCGTTCCCGCAGTCAGTCGAACGTCCCCGGGGCCCTTCTCAGGCCCCGGGGACGGCATTTTCCCAGTTGAAGGAACGGTGGAGATGTGTTTCGATGGATCAGATTCGTGTCGTTCCGAAAAGACCGTGAACCTTTTGTGGGACACGAGGCGCCGTGGTACCATAGCCAAGTTTGTTGTCTTGGTCGGAAACCAAGACGCCTTATGCGCTGATCGGTAACCAGCGCCTGACTAATAAGGAGTCCTACCATGAAGCAGGGTATCCATCCCCAGTATGTCGAGTGCACGGTGACGTGCTCCTGCGGCAACACCTTCAAGACGCACGCTACCGTGTCCGAGATGAAGGTCGAGCTTTGCAACGAGTGCCACCCGTTCTACACCGGCCAGCAGAAGTTCGTCGACACCGGTGGACGCGTCCAGCGCTTCGCCGACAAGTTCGGTGGCGCCGCTGCTGCCCAGCTCAAGAAGGCCGAGGAGGCCAAGGCTGCCAAGGCCGCCAAGGCTGCTGAGGCCGAGGCCGCTCGCAAGGCCGCCGCTGAGGCTAAGGCTGCCGAGAAGGCCAAGCGTGCCGCTAAGTTCGCCGAGGAGGCTGCCAAGCAGGCCGCCGAGGCTCCCGCAGAGGCTCCTGCCGAGGAGGCCGCTGCCGAGGCCGAGACCACCGAGGCTGCTGAGTAAATAGCTCGCCGCGGAAACACTCGCATTCATGGCATAAGGGCCGCGCATCCTTTGGGTGCGCGGCCCTTATGCCATTTGAAGCAAAACCTGCCAAAATGAACCCGTCTCTTATTTGGCGGGCTAACGTTGGGAGGTTGCGTGGACACAACGACGGTTCAAGATAATCGCGAGCTTGCAGCCGCAAAGAAACGCGCGCTCGATGCGGCCTTTTATAGGAAGGGCATTGCCATCGCGGCGCTATCGAGCTGCATGTACGCGCTCTATACGGCGTTTGTTACTGCCGGCCAGCTCTTTGGTGTCTGGGTAGATTGGTTTGGCACGCTTGATCCCACCAGCCTTCTCGTCGTGTTTATCCTGCCCACGATCGCTTCGGGTATCAACGACACGCTCAGCGCCGTTTGGGCAACATTGTTCACCGTCAAACAGGGAAAGATTGTCGACCTCGCTCGTTGCATCGCCTCAAAGCCCGGCATCATTGTCGTTGCCGCTGCCGCCCTCGGCGGACCCATTGCCTCTGCTTCCTACGTGATCGCACTCTCGCAGGCGGGAACCCTTGCTGTGCCTATTGCGGCGCTCAATCCCGCGATCGGCGCGATTCTTGCCTGCATCTTTTACAAGCAGCCGATCGGTCCCCGTGTCGGTGCCGGTATCGGTGTCTGTGCGCTTGCCGGCGCCATGATCGGCGGCGCCGGGCTCGGCGGGCAGCCGGCGCCCGGTATGGCGCTCGGATTGGGGCTGGCGCTGCTTGCAGCCCTGTGCTGGGGTATCGAGGGCTGCGTGGGCGGTCGCGCCACTTGCATGGTCGATCCGCAGATCGCCATCAACATCCGCCAGCTTGTCTCGGGTCTCGGAAACCTGTGCTTGGTACTGCCTGTTCTTTCCTTGGCGTGCGGCGAATCCCTTGGGCTGAGTTACACCTATGTCGCCCATGCGTTCACGGACGGCTCCTCGATTACCTTTTTCGCTTGCTCGGGCTTTGCCGCCTATTTTTCGTTTATGAGCTGGTATCGCGCGAACGCTATGTGCGGCACGGCGCTGGGCATGGCCATTAACGGCACCTATACCTTTACGGCGCCGCTGCTCACTTGGGTCATCGTCGGGCTGGTTCTGGGATTTGACGGCTATGCACTGCCGTCGGTTGCCTGGATTGCGGCGGTCGTCAACCTGGTGGGCATTTGTCTTATCGCCGTGAACCCACTGGATGTGTTTAAGAAGGTCGGAGGGTCGGATGCTGCCGCTTAACTACGCCATGCTCAAATACTTTACCTGTCACGGCGAGGCCTGCGTTGACGACGTTATGGCCGAGCTTGCGCCCGAATACGCGTCTTTTGCCGCTTTTACCAAGCCGCGTATGCAAGAGGCGCTCATGACTGCGCACAAAAACGGTCTGATTGACGAAATCAGCTTTGATTTAGATGCCGAGGGCGAGCTCCGTGTTTTCTATCGCGCAGATGGCGCCCAGCGAAGGACTATCAACGCTTATCTGGGCTCATGACCGATCTGAATAAAACCGCTCCAAATTGACAGGCTTGTCGTAGTTATTACGTGGTCGATGATGTCGACCGCATAGGCGGCGCCTTGTTTGGCTAAAGTACAATTATCTGTGTTTAACTCGCCCAAAGTTTCGCACCGCGGGCGATGGCCAAAAAGGAAAACCACATGGGATTCATGTCAAAGCTGCTGTCCTTTGGATCCGATAAGGACCTTAAGCGCTACTACAAGATCGTCGATCAGATCAACGGTCTTGAGCCTCAGTTTGAGAAGATGACCGAGGAGGAGCTCCGCGGCCAAACCGAAAAGTTCCGTGCGCGTTACGCCAACGGTGAGTCGCTCGACGACATGCTTCCCGAGGCTTTTGCCACCGTTCGTGAGGCCTCCAAGCGCACTATGGGCATGCGCCATTTCGACGTGCAGCTCATCGGCGCCATGGCTCTTCACGAGGGCCACATTGCCGAGATGAAGACCGGCGAGGGCAAGACGCTCGTCTCCACGCTGGCCGGCTATCTCAATGCCATTTCCGGCAAGGGCGTGCACGTCGTTACCGTTAACGACTATCTGGCCAAGCGCGACTCCGAGTGGATGGGTCGTATCTACAAGTATCTGGGCATGACCGTTGGCCTGCTGCAGAACAATATGCCGCTCGAGCTTAAGCGCCCGGCCTACCAGGCCGACGTCACTTACGGCACCAACTCCGAGTTCGGCTTCGATTACCTGCGCGATAACATGGTCACCCGCCCCGAGCAGCGTGTTCAGCGCGGTCACAACTACGCCATCGTCGACGAGGTCGACTCCATCCTGATCGACGAGGCTCGTACGCCGCTTATCATCTCGGGTGCCGGCACCAAGTCTGCAAGCACCTACAAGGACTTCGCGCGTGCTGTGCGCGGCTTGGAGCGCGGCGAGGACGTGTCGCACGATATGCTCACCGCCACCGAGGACGTGGAGCCCACGGGCGACTACGTCATGGACGAGGCCAAGCACACCATCGCCGCCACCGAGCGCGGCCTTAAGAAGATCGAGCGCCGCCTGGGCATCGAGGATATCTACGCCGACCTTTCGGGCCAGCTGGTCAACCACCTGCAGCAGGCGCTGAAGGCCCAGTACATGTTCCATCGCGATAAGCAGTACGTGGTCACCAACGGCGAGGTCAAGATCGTCGATGAGTTCACCGGCCGTATCATGGAGGGTCGTCGCTACTCCGAGGGCCTGCACCAGGCCATCGAGGCCAAAGAGGGCGTGCTCGTGCGCGAGGAGAACCAGACGCTGGCCACCATCACCCTGCAGAACTACTTCCGTCTGTATGACAAGCTCTCCGGCATGACCGGTACGGCCCTGACCGAGGACGCCGAGTTCCGCGAGATCTACAAGCTGCCCGTCGAGGTCATCCCTCCCAACAGGCCCGTGCAGCGTGTGGACCATGAGGACCTGGTTTACCGCACCATTCAGGCTAAGTACAACGCCGTTGCCGACGAGGTCGAGCAGCGCCACGCCAAGGGCCAGCCGGTCCTGGTGGGCACCGTCTCCATCGAGAGCTCCGAGAAGCTGTCCGCCGCCCTCACCAAGCGCGGCATCGCGCATGAGGTCCTCAACGCCAAGCACCATGAGCGCGAGGCCCATATCGTGGCCCAGGCTGGTCGCTATGGCGCCGTGACCATCGCCACCAATATGGCCGGCCGTGGTACCGACATCTTGCTGGGCGGCAACCCCGACGAGCTGGTGCGCGAGCGCCTGGAGTACGCGGGTCTGACCATGGAGGACGTGACCCCCGAGCAGCTCGAGCAGCTCAACGCCGAGGCTAAGCAGACCTGCAAGGCCGAGCGCGAGCGCGTGCTTGCCGCCGGCGGTCTGACCGTTATCGGCACCGAGCGCCATGAGTCCCGCCGTATCGACAACCAGCTGCGTGGCCGTTCCGGCCGTCAGGGCGATCCGGGCGAGACCCAGTTCTACCTGTCGCTCGAGGACGATCTGATGCGTCTGTTTGGCGGCGACAAGATGGACCGCGTCTCCAAGATGATGGTCACGGCCGATATGGGCGACGACATGCCGATCCAGCACAAGATCATCTCCAAGGCCGTCGAGAGCGCCCAGCACAAGGTCGAGAGCATCAACTTCTCCATGCGTAAGAGCGTTCTTGAGTACGACGACGTTATGAACAAGCAGCGCCAGGTCATCTACGCCGAGCGCAACAAGATTCTGGACGGCAAGGACCTGACTAACCACATTACCGAGGTCATGCACGATACCGTGTACCGCTGCGTCCAGGAGTTCTGCACTAAGGACAGCCGCGAGGGCGAGCGCGATCTTGAGGGCCTGCGCAAGTGGGTCGTCGAGCTGACCGGTCATATCGATACTCCTCAGTTCCCCGACGAGGACTTTGAGGCCCTGGCCGCCGATGTCTTGGCCTATGTCGAGAAGTGCTACAGCATGAAGGCCGAGCGTCTGGGCGAGGACCTGATGCGCGAGCTCAACACCCAGGTCATGCTGCGCGTTATCGATACGCGCTGGATGAACTACCTGCAGGAGATGGACTACCTCAAGACCGGCATTGGCCTGCGTGGCTTTGGTCAGCGCGACCCGTTGGTTGAGTACAAGACCGAGGCCTACGGCGCGTTCCAGATGCTTGTCGATACCATGTACGAGGATTATCTGCGCACGGTTCTGCGCATCGAGATCAAGGCTGCCCCGCAGGCTGTGGAGCACAGGGAGGAACCCGCTCTTAAGGGTGCGCACTTCTCTGGTCCCGCTGAGGTCGACGGCGACAACGGCGATTCGGTGCTGCGTAAGCAGGCTCAGGTGCAGGCCCGTACTGCCGTCCAGGGTGGCCCGGCAGCCGTTAACAACGGTGGCAAGGTGACGACCTACCGCAAGTCCGAGAGCGACGACCCTTACGTCAACGTGGGCCGCAACGACCTGTGCCCCTGCGGTAGCGGCAAGAAGTTTAAGCACTGCCACGGCAGGAATCGTTAATGGCCGAGGCTCTAGAGGTAACGCCCGCCGAGTTAGACGCTTTTGCGGACCGACTCGGCGAGGTCGAGTCGTATCTCCATTTGGACGAGAAGCGCACCCGCGTGACGGAGCTCGAGGCCAAAAGCGTCGCTCCCGGCTTTTGGGACGACGCCGATGCCGCTCGCGCCACCATGGAGGAGATCGCGCGTGCCAAGGAGGACATCGCTGCCGTGGATACCGCGCGCGGTGAGCTCTCCGATGCCCGTGCCGCGCTGGAGCTTGCCGAGGAAATGGGCGACGACCCGGATGCCGCCGCATTGCGCGAGGAGGCTGCCGCCACGGCGGAGCGCCTGGCGCGCGCTATCGACGAGCTCGAGCTTGCGAGCTGGTTTACCGGCGAGTTCGATCACGGTGACGCGATTGTGACCATCAAGCCCGGACAGGGCGGTTTGGAGGCCCAGGACTGGACCTTCATGCTCTTTAAAATGTACATGAAGTACTGCCAACGTCGCGGGTGGAAGGTCACCATCAACGATTGCCCCGCGGCCGAGGTCATCGGCATCGATCGCGCCACCTTTACCGTCGAAGGCAAGGACGCCTTCGGTATGCTTCGCGCCGAGGCCGGCGTCCACCGCCTGGTGCGCATTAGCCCTACCGACGACAAGAAGCGCCGTCAGACTACGTTTGCCGGCGTCGAGGTCATTCCGGTGCTGCCCGACGATATCGACATCGAGATTAACCCCGATGACATCCGAGTCGACGTGTACCATGCAAGCGGCCCGGGCGGTCAGGGCGTCAACACCACCGATTCCGCTGTGCGCGTGACGCATTTCCCCAGCGGCATCGTGGTGACTTGCCAAAACGAGCGTAGCCAGATTCAGAACAAGGCCGCGTGCATGCAGATCCTCAAGGCCCGCCTGTACGAGATTGAGCTCGAAAAGCGTGCCGAGGCCCTGGATGAGATTCGCGGACCCAAGACCACGATTGGTTTTGGCAACCAGATTCGCAGCTACGTGCTCTACCCGTACCAGATGGTTAAGGACCTGCGCACGGGTGTGGAGACCAGCAACGTCGAGGCCGTTCTTGACGATGGCGATTTGGATCCGTTTGTTATCGGCTATCACCGTTGGGCAACGGGCAACGCTGACGTGGAGACTCCATCCGCCTAAACCCTTGGATTATGCGGGGATGGGTACAAAACCCTCTGGACCGGGCGTTTTGTATCCAGAACAAACTCTGTGCAGGGGTGGTTTTTGCCCGACGAATCGGTAGAATCGAATAGAAGAAGAAGTTCAAAGCGCATCCGATGGGGTGCGCTTTTTTGAGGGAGGCAGCATGGCGTATCGTCTGGACATCAAGCGTATTCTTTCGATGAACTTCTTTCACGATCTGCCCCAGATTATGTTGGGATGCGCCTTGGCCGCCATCGCGACCGACCTGTTTTTGATTCCCAATGGCCTTGCCGCCGGTGGCGTTACGGGCCTTGCGACGATTATCCAGGCGGTCGGCGCCTCGCACGGCGTGTCGCTTCCCGTCGGTATCCAGACCATCGTGATGAACGCCTTGCTGTTGCTGGTTGTTGTGCGCGAGGGCGGCATGTTCTACGTGGTGCAGACGGCGACGGGCTTTGTGCTGCTGGGCTTCTTTACCGACCTGTTCGCCCCGTTTGTAGCGCCTCTGGCAGATGCGGACCTGATGCTCCCTGCTATGTGGGGCGGCATTATCACGGGCATCGGTTACGGCATGGTGCTGCGCGCCGGCGCCAATACCGGCGGCTCTGACACGATTGGCCAAATCATCTCGCGCAATACCTCGCTGCCGGTGGGCTCGACCGTCATGGCGATCGATGTTGCCGTGTGCGCGGCATCGGCTCCGGTCTTCTCGCTCGAAAATGCTCTGTATGCGGGGCTTTCGATGGTTATCAGTGGCTAT
This sequence comes from uncultured Collinsella sp., assembly GCA_934655965.1. Lineage (GTDB taxonomy): Bacteria > Actinomycetota > Coriobacteriia > Coriobacteriales > Coriobacteriaceae > Collinsella. The sequence goes on along the minus strand of CAKUHK010000081.1, from coordinate 2,549 downwards.
GTGATCGATGCCGTGGTCGATGGCGGCAATAAGCGCCGTATGGTGCTTATCATCTCGGACAAGTTCCCCGATATCGCTGCCGACATCATGTATGGTCTGGGCCGCGGCTGCACCAAGTTTAAGGCGACCGGCATGTACTCGGGTGCCGAGAAGCCGGTGATCATGGTGATCGTGAGCCGCCGTGAGCTCAACACCCTTAAGACGATCGTGCGCGAGCGCGATCCTCATGCCATCGTGACGGTTGCCGACGTTACGGAGGCCTTCGGCGAGGGATTCAAGGACATTAATGCGTAGGGCAGACTACGCTCCATCCAAAAGACGTCCACATTGCTAAACCGTTTCATCAGCGGTACTGCCTGCTAAATTGTTCGAATAATGATAAAAACTCTGGTAAAGCCCTCAGTTTCCAGCATAATGAATGACGTACGTGCATTGCGGCTGTGTTGGGATTACCTTCTGTGCCGTGCACATCTTGTCTAAAGAGGATGAAAGGAAGGCACAATGAGCGACGAAGAGCTCAAAAAGGTTGCCAACGAGGTAAGGAAGGGCATCGTCACCGGTGTGCACGCTGCCAAGTCCGGCCATCCGGGCGGTTCGCTCGGCGCCGCCGACATCATGACCTATCTGTACTTTGAGGAAATGAACGTCGACCCGGCCGATCCCCGCAAGGCCGACCGCGACCGCTTTGTGCTCTCCAAGGGCCATTGCGCGCCCGGCCTGTACGCCGTGCTCGCCGAGCGCGGATTCTTCCCCAAGGAGGACCTCAAGACGCTGCGCCATATCGGCAGCCACCTGCAGGGTCACCCCAACATGAACGATACCCCGGGCGTCGACATGTCCACGGGCTCGCTCGGCCAGGGCATCTCCGCCGCCGTGGGCATGGCCGTTGCCGCCAAGCACTGGGGCGACGACTACCGCACCTACGCCCTGCTGGGCGACGGCGAGAGCGAGGAGGGCCAGGTCTGGGAGGCCGCCATGTTTGCCGGCAACCAGCAGCTCGACAACCTCTGCGTGATCGTCGACCACAACGGCCTGCAGATCGACGGCCCCGTCGAGGAGGTCAACGACCCCATGCCGCTCGCCGACAAGTTCCGTGCCTTCAAGTTCCACGTGGTGGAGCTCGCCGACGGCAACGACTTCGACCAGATCCGCGCCGCCTTTGCCGAGGCCCGCGCCAGCAAGGGCAAGCCGTGCGCCATTATCGCCGAGACCCTGAAGGGCAAGGGCGTCTCCTTTATGGAGAACCAGGTTGGTTGGCACGGCAAGGCCCCCAACGATGAACAGTTTGAGCAGGCCATGGCAGAGCTCACGGCCGCCGGAGAGGAGCTCTAGGATGGCAGACGTCAAGAAAATCGCCACGCGCGTAAGCTACGGCGAGGCCCTCGTCGAGCTCGCCGCCGAGCACGATGACTTCGTGGTCCTCGACGCCGACCTGGCCGCCGCCACGCAGACCGGCAAGTTCAAGGCCGCCTGCCCCGACCGCTTCTTTGATGTGGGCATTGCCGAGAGCAACCTGATGGGTGTCGCCGCCGGTATCGCGACCACCGGCCGCGTCGCCTTCGCGAGCACCTTCGCCATGTTCGCCGCCGGCCGCGCCTTCGAGCAGGTCCGCAACTCCATCGGCTACCCGCACCTCAACGTCAAGATCGGCGCCACGCACGCCGGCATCTCGGTGGGCGAGGACGGCGCCACGCACCAGTGCTGCGAGGACATCGCCCTGATGCGCACCATCCCCGGCATGACCGTGATCGTTCCCGCCGACGACGTCGAGGCCCGTGCCGTGACGCGTGCCGCCTACGAGTGCGACGGCCCCGTGTACATGCGCTTTGCCCGTCTGGCCTCGCCGGTCATCAACGACCCAGAGACCTACAAGTTCGAGGTGGGCAAGGGTATCGTCATGCGCGAGGGCGCCGACGTGACCATCATCGCCTGCGGCCTGATGGTCGGCGAGGCCCTCGAGGCCGCCGAGCAGCTCGCTGCCGAGGGCATCGATGCCGAGGTCATCAACATGCACACCATCAAGCCCATCGACGCCGACCTGGTCGTCAAGAGCGCTTCCAAGACCGGCCATGTCGTGACCGTCGAGGAGCACTCCGTGATCGGTGGCCTGGGCAGCGCCGTCGCCGACGTCCTGTGCGAGCAGTGCCCGACGCCGCTCAAGAAGATCGGCGTCAACGACACCTTCGGCGAGTCTGGTCCGGGTGCCGAGCTCCTGCACAAGTATGGCCTGGACGCCGCCAACATCGTGGCGACCACCAAGGAGTTCTTGGCCTAAAACAGCTGTCACCCAACTGGTCACAAGCCAACAGCACAGTAAATGCAAACAGGGACGCCCTCAAAAAGGACGTCCCTGTTTTTGTCGCAGAAAAAAGGAGTCCTGCCAAACAAAGCGCCCTCGGGGAAACGGGCCCATTCCAACAAGGTGCAATTCAGACCCCCCCAAGCACGGCGCTGCTGCACCCAAGAAAAACGCGGCAGCCCCTGAGTAGCCGCAGGCCGGGCAAAGGGTTACCTCCCAAATCTTTCCGCAGGACGGAGGGGCCCCGCAG